>JAGHTQ010000060.1 GCA_018065295.1 Candidatus Colimonas fimequi
ATTCTTACCTGTTCTTCCTGAGCAACTTCTGGTCTCTTAATAGCTTCTCTAAGTGCTGGATACATATCTTCGCCGTTGTGCTTCAGTTCCAAGTAAAATGCCTGGTGGTTAATACCTGCACATGTGTAATCCAGTTCTTCCTTCTCAAGACCAAGCCATCCTGCCAGCATCTCTGCAGTACCCTGAACACTGTGGCAAAGTCCAGTTACGCTAACTTCTGTCTGTGACTGAAGGAAACTAACCAGCATAGCCATTGGGTTAGTGTAGTTAAGTACTACTGCATTAGGACAAACCTCTTCAACGTCTCTAATGATTGAAAGTAATACTGGAGCTGTACGGAGGAATCTGAAGATACCTGATGGACCTCTTGTGTCGCCTACGCAAATATCAACACCATACTTCTTAGGGATTTCAATATCATGTCTCCATACTTCTACGCCGCCCTGAAGCACTGTGATAAGAACACCATCTGCATCCTTAAGCGCTTCTCTTCTATCTGTTGTTGCATTAACTGTTGCCTTGTGGCCACCAGCCTTAACGATTCTCTCAATACCCTGCTTCGCATACTGGAGTCTCTTCTCATTGATATCCATGAGCATGAGTTCGCAGTCATCAAAAGCCGGGAATGTCATTAAGTCTTTTACAAGTTCTCTAGTGAAATCCAGTGAACCTGCACCGATGAAAGTGAATTTTCTCATAATCAATCCTCGTCTCTAACTCTCTTAAAACACAATGTTTAAATCAGTTGTTTAGTAAACATTAGGGCGATTTTTTACCCTTTGTTTCGTAAATTATACGGAAGTATGGATGTTTTGTAAAGAAAAATGTGTGTTTTTGTCCTATTTTTGTTGAATTTTCAGTCAATTTGGTGTATATTATTATTGCGTGTTTAGTAAACAATTCGTGAGGAGACAATATATGGCAAACATTAGACAAGTTGCTAAAGAAGCCGGTTGCTCTATTACAACCGTATCGAAGGTACTATCCGGAGATTCTGAATTTAGAGTTAAAGATGAAACCAGACAGAAGGTAATGGATGCTGTTGCCAAGCTGCAGTATAAGATTCCAGCAAGACACCAGAACAGACACAAGATTGCGTGTGTTCTTTCATTATCAACAGAGAAATATTCCGACCCGTTCTTCACTAATATCTTAGGTGCTATGGAAGCAGAGTGTGAGAACCACAATATGTCCATCGTTGCGCTTAGATCATATAGTGAACTGAGTAACCCTTCCCTTCTTCAGGAAATACTCGATGGAGATCTGGAAGGAATCGTACTCATGGAACGTGTACCAGAAGATTTGCTTTTCCAGCTTCACAAACACATTCCTAACATTATATATATAGACAATGATGAATCAGATTACCACTTCGATAGTGTGGGGTTCGACCACAACCTGGCTAATCGCCAGGCAATGAAGCATATCATCCAGCATGGATATAAAAGGATTGCTCTAGTAAGCGGAAGTTCACCTAATGAACCTCTTGACGACTCCGTTCGTATGTCTGTATATCGTCATTACTTACGCAAACATGGACTTGAGTTTGATGAGAACCTTGTTAAGGACTGTGAGTGGAACTTAGATATTTGTGCGAAACAAGCCATTGAGCTTATGGAGTTACCTAACCCACCAGATGCAATCTTTGCAGGATCTGACTCCCTTGCCCAATCAATGCTTGGTGCATTATACAGCATCGGTGTCAGCTGCCCTCGCGACGTTGGAATGATGAGTTTTAACAATCTGGACATATGTGCTAGAACAATACCACCCCTCTCTTCAGTAGCTGTTCCTACTACAGAGATTGGTATTACAACAATAAGAAGACTTCATGAAATGATAAAAGGAAACGGTGGAATGAGAAAGAAGATTCTTCTTCCAACAGAAGTCGTTAGCAGAGAATCACTTGTACAGCAAGATTAACGGAGGAAACATGAAATATTATTTAGGAATCGACGGAGGTGGCACTAAGACTAAGTTTTCACTTTGCGATGAAGCTGGCCACATCCTTGCAGAATATATAGGACCTACATGCCACTATCTCCAGTGCGGACTGGATGGCATTACGAGCCTTTTTGATGAAGGCATCAACGAGGTTTGCACTAAGTCAGGAATCTCACCTTCCGACATCGCTTTCGCTTTCGCTGGATGCGCTGGCTACGGAGACGTAGAGGAAGACTGCCCACCTATTATCGAAGCCGTTAAGGCTAGTATGAAAGATATTCCTTTCGCAGTTGGCAACGACTGTGAGAACGCTCTTGCCGGAGCACTGGCTGGTGCAGACGGTATCAACCTGATTGCTGGAACAGGTTCAATGGGATGTGGCATTTCCCCTGCAGTTAAGGAATCACTTCGCTGCGGCGGATGGCACCACGCTATCGGTAGTGACGAAGGCAGTGCTTACTGGATTAGCTGGAACCTGCTCAAGGAATTCACTCGTCAGAGCGACGGCCGTGATGAGAAGACAGCCCTTTATGATAAGCTACGCCAAGCTCTCGATATCGACAGCGACGGACAGCTTATCACTCGCGTTATCGAAGAGTGGGACATGGACAGAACTCGCGTAGCATCACTGGCGCCACTGGCAGCCGAACTATATGATGAAGGCGACATGTACGCTATCCTCATCATCGAATGTGCAGCTGAAGAGCTGGCTGATATGGCTATCGCCCTTTACAGACAGCTGGAATTCGACGGCTCATATACCGTTCCGGTTAGTGGTACTGGCGGCGTTTTCAAAATGGGAGCACGCATCACAGAGCCTCTCGCCAATATTTTGGAAGAAAACGGAATGACATATCAGGAGCCTCTCCTTCCGCCGGAATGCGGATCACTGATTCTGGCCCTTAAAGGCGCCGGAGTGGAGATTACCGATGAGATAACAGGCAACTTGAAATAAGGACCGAATACTGAAAAAGAGCCTGCGCTAAGCAGACTCTTTCTTTGTTTTTGTATTACTGTTGATAATGAGCACGCCCGATGCTACGAAAGCTAGCGCAAGAATCGTCCTTACATTGAGCACATTCTCCCCGAGGATAAGACCCGACAGGAGCACCCCAAACACCGGTGTCATGAATCCGTACACGGATACCCTTCCCGCCTGGTTATATTTGAGCAGTTTCGTCCAAATGATGAACGCTACTGTGCTAAGCCCCGCAAGATACATAAGCAAAAGCACCGACTTCAATTCAAATCCTGTGACGCTTCCGCCCATGGCGCGTCCCAGTATTATCATGGCTATTCCGCCAATGCCTAGCTGATAGCCAGTTACGGCAACTGGTGATTCTCGTACGGCTAATGACTTAGACGTTACCGTTCCTATGCCTGATGCAATGGCACTGAGAATAATGGCACCGTCACCTATAAGGGTAAATCCGCCAAGTTCTCCTCCGCCAAGATTAAGGACAACAACACCTGCGAATCCCAGGAAACACGCGAGCCATTTTCGTCCAGTCAGCTTCTCAGATCTAAGGATTAATCCCGCGAAAAGAAGTGAGAAGAAGGCACCTGTTGAATTGATAATTGACGTCTTGGTTCCTGTAAGATTTGCCAGTGCTATATAAAAGAAGATATATGAAATAGCAGTCTGAAGAAGGCCCTGTCCGATAAGGGGGATAATGTGCTTCTTCTGGATAGTCATTTCACTTCTCTCTGTGAGCATTCCATAAGCTAAAGTGAGCAGGCCAGCGATAGTAAATCTAATTCCTGCGAATAGAATCTGGCTTCCGGCCCCATCAATTACAAGCCATGAATATCCTAGTTTAATGCCAGGAAATGCGCTTCCCCACAGGGTGCAGCACACTATAGCAAGGAGAAGTCGATAGCCTGGATTTGTATATTTCTTTTGTCGTTTAGCTTCAAGTTTATCCATAACATCGTCTATTATGCCACAACCACAAAGAAAAAGCACAATTTTGTGATTAAAAGACACTTTGCTTGAAATTGTCTATTTTTTGCCTTTATTTTAATTGCTCCCTGGCTGTATATATAATACAATATAAGAACAGAATAGCCGCAATTACACATATTTGGAATGGAGAACCTTATGAATTTTTACGACATATTCTGCGAAAGAACTCGCGATTATTTAGACCGTCCAGCTGTATGTCAGATGATGGCCTCAGGTAAACTGAGAACTCTTTCATACCAGGATCTGCTTGACGGAATTAACCGTTATTACGAGATGCTTTTGGCTACCGGGGATTATAAGCCTGGGGACAGAATCGGTATTTGTGGTGCAGCTTCACCTGAGTGGCACATGGCTTTTTTTGCTATTGCTCGTCTTGACTGTACTGCAGCGTGTATCGACCATACATATCCTTCTGATGAAATGCAGAAGATAGCACACAAGGCCAAATTACGTGGTCTTTATTTGACTGACAACACTAACGCAGTCCTTAACGATCCAATGGATGGCGTTAATCTTTATAGACTTGAAGATGGTCTTCAGAGACAGCTTGCTCCTCGCAAGGATGATAGCACTATATCAACTGAAGAAGCTTCAGTTCTCATCTTCTCATCAGGTACAACATCAACTGCGGCCGGAATCCTTCATAAGGCTGAGAACGCAGTTGCTTCTATCGAGATGATTCTAAACCTTAACCACGTTGATGATGACAAGCAGAAGTTTATGGCATTCCTGCCTAACAGCCATATATATGGATGCTACGCTCAGTGCGTTGCACCTATGCTTCACGGCAACCCTGTTTGTTACATGGAAGAGCTTAGTGCAGCCTGCATTCTCGGTTCATTCGAAGCCTTCCACCCAACAATCTTCTGTGGTGTTCCTAAGGTATACGAACTCCTTATGGGAAATATTCGCTCCAAGATTGATGGTAGCGCAATTACAAGAACATTATTCAAGATGTTATTCCCAGTTTGCCTTAAGTTACGTAAGGCTACTGGAATTAACCTTGGCGCACTGTTATTTGGCGCAGTTAAGAAGGGTCTTGGCGGCGGCGCTGACGTAATGCTTTGCGGAGGAGCCCCACTTCTTAGAGAAACAGCCGAATTCTTATACGGTGTTGGACTTAGACCTATTGTTACATACGGCGCTACTGAAACATCAATCCCTACCCTGGGCAATTACGGCAAGAACCTTACAATGGACACATGTGGTAAGGCATATCCGCCAATCGACATTCGTTTCTCAACAGAAGGCGAACTTCAGTTGCAGTCACCGTATATGATGATTGGATACTTCGACGAACCTGAACGTACTGCCGAAGCATATACTGAAGACGGCTGGTTCAAGACTGGCGACCTGGCAGCATTAGATGCTCTAGGAAACATCGTCATCCAGGGAAGACTCAAGGAGAATATAGTTCTGGCAACTGGTAAGAAGGTTGCTCCAGATGACATAGAAGCCAATTACTTCGGTATGCCAGGTGTAGCTGACTACACAGTTTGCGGCGTACCTGCTGGTGACACAGGAAGCTACGACGAAGTTCATTGTTTCATCGTTCCAGAGCCTGGCGCAGATCCAGAACTCATTGAACAGGCATTCCAGGACAAGAGTTCAGAATCACCGCTGGTTATGAAACTTCACGGCATCCACTTCATCGGTGATATTCCAAGAACCGCTCTTGGTAAGCCTAAGCGTTTCAAGCTGGTTAAGGCAATGCAGTCAGGTGAACCACTGGCACCACTTGAAGTAGTCAAGGCAACAGATGACGTTCCAGTTGAAGAGAAGGTAATCTACGCAGTTAAGAAGATTACTGGCGCTACTAGCTTTGACAACTCAGCTAGACTCTTCCACGATCTGGCTCTGGACTCACTGTCAGCTATTGAGCTTTGCGTAGAGCTGGAAGTATTAACAGGCGTTCGCGTAGACGACTACACTGGTAAGGATTCAACTGTTCAGGACCTGATTGACCTTTGCAAAAATCCACCGACACCTGCTGAGGTAAAGCAGAAGTTTAGCGACTTCCCTATTGCCCACAAGGCTATTGACTATGCGATCATGAAGATCCCGTTCAGTGTTATTCGCTTCCTTTATAAGGTTAAGATTCGCGGAGAGCACAACATTCCAGAGAATTCAGGTTACATTCTTTGTGCCAACCATGTTTCCAACTTCGACTACTTCTTCATGGCGTGTAACTTCAAGAAATCAAGATTTAACAAACTTGGCTGTATGGCTAAGAAGGAACTGTTTAAGGACAATGTTTTCGGAAGACTTCTTGTTAGACTTGGGGGAATGGTTCCGGTTGATAGACATGGTGGCAGCGTGTCAAATTCAATGAACGTACTTAAGAGCAAGCTTCAGGATGCTTGGGGAATCGTCCTCTTCCCTGAAGGAACAAGAAGCTTTGACGGTAACCTGTCAGAATTCAAGCACGGCGCATCATCACTTGCTGTAGGCACAGGCGTTCCAATTATTCCAGCCTATATCAGAGGAGGATTCGAAGCATATCCTCGCCAGAGCGCACTTCCTAAGCTGTTCAACTTCAAGACATTCCACCGCTACCACGTAGAGGTAGAATACGGCGACCCTATCTATCCAGATGGCAGTTCACAGGAAGCACTGACACAGCGCGTTCGCGAAGCTATTGAGAAAATGAAAAATTCCAAGAACTAAGATATTACTAAAAAACGGTGCTAAATAGCACCGTTTTTCTTTGCATAAAGCCTATTAAAAGAGCAGGTCTTACGACCTGCTCTTCTTATATCTCATATTAGAGTCTGTATCAAACTACTTCTGAGCGATTGCAGCCTGTGCAGCAGCCAGTCTTGCGATAGGTACTCTGAATGGTGAGCATGAAACGTAGTTGAGACCTACAGCATTGCAGAATGCGATAGTCTTAGGATCTCCGCCGTGTTCGCCGCAGATACCCAGCTTGATGTTAGGTCTAGTTGCTCTACCAAGCTCAGCAGCCATTTTAACCAGCTTGCCAACGCCTGTCTGATCCAGTGACTGGAATGGGTCTTCTTCGAAGATGTTCTTGTCTCTGTATTCCTTGATGATCTTACCAGTATCGTCTCTTGAGAAACCAAGAGTCATCTGAGTAAGGTCGTTAGTACCGAATGAGAAGAATTCAGCTTCTTCAGCGATTTCGTCAGCTGTCAGAGCAGCTCTAGGAATTTCGATCATAGTACCAACCATGTAATCGAACTTTTCGCCTTCTCTTGCGAATACTTCGTCGATCTTATCAACTACAGTCTTCTTAACGTCAGCCAGTTCCTTAACGTTTCCTACTAATGGAATCATAATTTCAGGAATGATGTCCAGGCCTGCTTCCTTTCTCACTTCCATAGCAGCCATGATGATAGCTTCTGCCTGCATTTCAGCGATTTCAGGATATGTTACAGCAAGACGGCAACCTCTGTGACCGAGCATTGGGTTGAACTCGTGGAGTTCTTCTGCAGTCTTCTTGATCTTCTCGTATGGCTTGTTGATCAGTTCAGCCAGTTCGTGAAGTTCTTCATCTGTATGTGGAATGAATTCGTGAAGAGGTGGGTCCAGGAGTCTGATAGTTACAGGTCTGTCGCCCATAGCTTCGTAGATGCCCTTGAAGTCGCCCTTCTGATATGGGAGCAGGAAGCTGAGCGCTTCTCTTCTCTCTTCTTCTGTGTCAGCCAGGATCATTCTTCTGATTGCTGGGATTCTTTCTTCTTCGAAGAACATGTGCTCTGTTCTGCAGAGACCAATACTTCTGCGCCGAGTTCTACAGCCTGCTTAGCATCTCTAGGGTTATCAGCGTTAGTTCTGATCTTCAGAGTTCTGATTTCGTCAGCCCATGACATGATAGTTCCGAAGTCACCTGAGAGTGTTGGAGGAACTGTCTTAACCTGACCGTTCAGTACTTCACCCTTGCTGCCGTCCAGTGAAATGTAGTCGCCTTCGTGGAATACGTATTCGCCGATTGTCAGAGTCTTGCCTTCTTCGTCAACCTTGATTTCTGAGCAACCTGATACGCAGCACTTACCCATACCTCTTGCTACTACTGCAGCGTGTGAAGTCATACCGCCTCTAGCAGTAAGGATACCTTCAGCAGCTACCATACCAGCAAGGTCTTCAGGTGAAGTTTCAAGTCTAACCAGAACAGCCTTAGCACCGTTAGCTACAGCTGCTTCAGCGTCTGCTGCGTTGAAGTAGATCTGTCCGCAAGCAGCACCAGGTGATGCTGGGAGACCCTTAGTCAGCTTCTCAGCGCCAGCCAGTTCGTCAGCGTCGAACATTGGGTGGAGGAGCTGGTCGATCTGTGCAGGTTCGATTCTTGAAACTGCAGTTTCCTTATCGATGAGACCTTCTGCTACCATGTCTACAGCCATCTTAACTGCAGCTGGAGCTGTTCTCTTACCATTTCTAGTCTGGAGCATGTAAAGTTTGCCACGTTCTACAGTGAATTCCATGTCCTGCATGTCTCTGTAGTGGTTTTCAAGCAGTTCTGCGATTCTTACGAATTCAGCATATACTTCTGGGAATGCATCAGCCATTTCCTTGATAGGCTGTGGTGTTCTGATACCAGCTACTACGTCTTCGCCCTGTGCGTTTACCAGGAATTCACCGAAGAGTGCGTTTTCGCCAGTTGCAGCGTTTCTTGTGAATGCTACACCAGTACCTGATGTTTCACCCATGTTACCAAATACCATTGACTGTACGTTTACTGCAGTACCGATGCTATCTGGAATTTCATTTAACTTTCTGTACAGAATAGCTCTGTCGTTGTTCCATGATCTGAATACAGCCTTAACTGCTTCCATGAGCTGGTCCTTAGGATCCTGTGGGAATTCTCTACCCATTTCAGCCTTAACCAGTTCCTTGTATCCAGCGATAATAACCTTAAGGTCTTCAGTTGTCAGTTCTACGTCATACTTGAATCCGTTCTTTTCCTTCTGTGCATCGAATACAGCATCGAACTTCTTCTTAGGGATTTCCATTACAACGTCACCGAACATCTGGATGAATCTTCTATAGCTGTCATATGCGAATCTTGGATTTCCTGTAAGATTAGCCATACCTTCAACTGCAACATCATTCAGACCCAGGTTCAGAATAGTATCCATCATACCAGGCATTGAAACCTTAGCGCCTGATCTTACTGATACGAGGAGAGGATTCTCAACGTCGCCAAACTTCTTGCCTGAAACTTCTTCCAGTTCAGCCAGCTTCTCGAAGATAGCTTCGATGATGTCTTCGCCGATTGTCTTGCCTTCTTCATAGTATCTTGTGCAAGCTTCAGTTGTTACTGTGAAGCCGAAAGGTACTGGAAGACCAATCTTAGTCATTTCTGCCAGGTTCGCGCCCTTACCACCGAGGAGGTCGCGCATGTCCTTTGATCCTTCGTTGAAGGAATAAACAAACTTGCCCATTTTAATTTGCTCCTTTACTTTAAAAAATATAAATATACCCTAATACACCACATGAGAACCGATTAGAATACTAACTTGCTCTCAATATATTCTCTAACCTGTTCAACAGGAATTCGAATCTGTTCCATTGTGTCTCTGTCTCTAACAGTTACACAGCCGTCTGTCTCTGTGTCGAAGTCAACACAGATTGAGAATGGAGTACCAATCTCGTCTTCTCTTCTATATCTCTTACCGATTGAACCTGCTGCATCGTAGTCAACTGGGAAGTACTTAATCAGTTCTTCGTAAATTGGCTCTGCGATAGGTGCCAGCTTCTTGGAGAGTGGAAGTACTGCAGCCTTGTAAGGTGCCAGTGCTGGGTGGAATCTCATAACTGTTCTGATGTCTTCCTTGCCCTTAGCATCTGTAAGTACTTCTTCGTCATAAGCATCAACCAGGAATGCCAGGAGCATTCTCTCAACACCTACTGATGGTTCAATAACGTATGGGATGTACTTCTCATTAGTTTCAGGATCCAGATAGCTCATATCCTGACCTGAAGTGTTCTGATGAGCTGTAAGGTCGAAATCTGTTCTTGAAGCTACGCCCCACAGTTCGCCCCAACCGAATGGGAATAAGAATTCGATATCAGTTGTTGCATTGCTGTAGTGTGACAGTTCTTCAGGATCGTGATCTCTCAGCTTAATGTGTTCTTCCTTGATGCCAAGTGACTTAAGGAAGTTAGCACAATAATCCTTCCAGTATGCGAACCAGTCAAGTTCTGTTCCTGGCTTGCAGAAGAATTCCAGTTCCATCTGTTCGAACTCTCTAGTTCTGAAGATGAAGTTACCTGGAGTAATTTCGTTTCTAAATGACTTACCTACCTGAGCAATACCAAATGGAACCTTCTTTCTTGAAGTTCTCTGTACGCTCTTGAAGTTAACGAAAATACCCTGTGCAGTTTCTGGTCTGAGATAAATCTCTGCCTTAGAATCTTCTGTTACACCCTGGAATGTCTTGAACATCAGGTTGAACTGTCTGATTCCTGTGAAATCTCTCTTGCCGCAGTCAGGACATACGATTTCCTTCTCTGCAATGTATCCTTCAAGCTGTTCATTTGACCAACCATCAACTGGGCCTTCTTCTACGCCGTGTTCCTTCATGTAACCTTCGATCAGATGGTCTGCTCTGAATCTTGACTTACATGCCTTACAGTCGATAAGTGGATCTGAGAATCCGCCAACATGACCTGATGCTACCCAAGTCTGTGGGTTCATTAAGATTGCTGCATCAAGACCTACATTGTACTTTGATTCCTGAACGAACTTCCTACGCCATGCGTCCTTGATATTGTTCTTCAGTTCTACGCCCAGTGGGCCGTAGTCCCATGTGTTTGCCAGGCCACCGTAAATTTCTGAACCTGGGAAGATAAATCCACGATTCTTAGCAAGAGCCGTGAGTTTCTCCATTGTAACTTCTGTGCTCATTAGTTAATATCTCCGTTTAAATTTATTTTTCAGTTAAAAAACTGTGTTTAGTAGTTTAAAAAGCTTCTGCTTGTGTAGAGTGGTGGAACCTTGTCCATTGTCCATTCTTCATCAGCTTCGCCCTTAGCGAACTTAGCCTTAACGTCTTCAGCCTTCTCAGTTGCCTTAGCCTTAACTTCCTCAGCCTTCTCGCTTGCCTTAGCCTTAGCTTCTTCTGCCTTAGCCTTAACGTCTTCTGCCTTCTCTTCAGCCTTAACCTTAGCTTCTTCTGCCTTAACCTTAGCTGCGTCCAATGCTGCGCTGCCCTTCTCTGTTACTGAGCCGATTGTATCTGATACTGCATCGCTGATGTCGATAATTGTGCCGTCTTCCTTAACGATTTCGATTGTGCACTTGAAACCGAATGCTGCAACAACGCCAACTACTGATGCGATAGGTGCGATAACAAGACCAACGATACCAGCATTGAGAGGAACGTTGAGAATCAGTTCTCCGTCTCTCTTAACCAGAATCTTAGCAACGTTGCCCTTAGCAACCTGTTCCTTAATGCTTGCGAACAGTGCTTCGCCCTTGCTTCCGAAACCTCTCTTCTTAGAACCAGAGTTAACTGTTTCTTCGATAGCGATGATTGCATCAACTACGCTGCCATCAGCTTCTTCAAGAGCCTGCTTAGCTTCTGCATAAGTTACACCTGTTCTGTCCTTAACCAGTTCGATTTTTTCTAAAGTGATTTCCATTAAATTTACCTCCTGTTTAATGGCCTCAGACCATACTTTCGCTCTTCAGGTCTGATGCTTCCAGATAATGTGCCGCATAAGCTCTAATTAGGCTCTGCAACTCCCTCCCTGCAGCGTCCTTAAGCGCAATATTCTGCATGTTTGTCAGGGAGTTCGCCGAAAAATACTTCAGCACTTTAACTATATCAAAATTCAAGTCATAAATCAATGATTCAGACCGTGTATTTTGTACCTGTGAATAACATTCTTGACAAATTATGCCACCATCTTCAATGCTGAATTTCGCAGGGTTTTTCTTCTGACCACATATTGCACACTCGTCTAATACTGGTTCAGTTCCAAGGAACTTCAAAACCTTAGTCTGGTATGCTAAAACCAGAGTTCCGAATCCCTTCTCTCTCTTCTCAAGAGCAGCGAAAAAATCCTTAAGTGCGCTATATACTCCTGCCTCCGGCACGCCCTCTTCAAGTACCTTGTCGGTGAACTCAAGAACGTAACCTGCATGGAAGTACTTGTCCATGTTCTCAGCCAGAGAATAGTAACTCTTAACCGCTTCAGCCTTGTTGATGAAGAAGTTCTCACGAGTCTTATTCAGCTCGTACTTACCATAGGTAAACGCGTGCAGCGCAGGCTGATTCCTGTTACGTCCCTCGCTTAAGTTAGTACCTGCAGAAATCTTGCCGAATTCCTTGGTAAACAAAGTCATCATGGACGTCTTCTCGTTGATTTTCCTGCGTCTGAGCACAATGCCTTCTACATCTGTTCGCATTACTTAATCCTTGTATCCGAAGTTTGACAGAGCGATATCGCTGTCTCTCCAGTTCTCTTTAACCTTAACCCAAAGGTCCATGTAAACCTTAGTTCCAAGGAGCGCTTCAATCTCTTCACGAGCGCTCTTGCCGATACCCTTAAGCTTACGTCCGCCCTTACCGATAATCATACCCTTGTGTGACTTCTTCTCGCAGTAAATTACTGCTGCAATCTTAGTCAGGTCATCTTCTTCGATGTACTGCTCAATCTCAACAGCAACGCCGTGAGGAACTTCATCTCTCAGGTAAAGGAGAATCTTCTCTCTGATAATTTCACTAACGATAAAACGTGCAGGATGTTCTGTAACCATGTCATCAGGGAAGAACATAGGACCCTCTTCCATGAAGTCAGCTACTGCAGCGATGATTTCATCAACGTTAGTGCCCTGCTTAGCTGATGCTCCGATAATCTTCTCGAATATGCCGATATCGTCATATTCTTCATAGATAGCACGGAACTTCTCAGGCTCCATCTTATCGATCTTGTTGATAACAAGAACCTTAGGAGTAGTAACCTTGTCAAGAAGATCAAGGATGTACTTATCTCCAGGGCCAGCTGACAGCTTATCATCAACTATAAAAATAATCGCATCAACTTCGCCAAATGTGCCGATTGCAGCATCTGTCATGAATTCGCCCAGCTTAGTTCTAGGCTTGTGAATTCCAGGTGTGTCAATAAACACCAGCTGCATATCATTATCTCTATCTTCCTCATCGTAATGAGTGTAGATGCCACGAATGGCATTTCTTGTTGTCTGAGGTTTCTCAGTTGTGATTGCAATCTTCTCACCTAAAATTGAGTTGAGCAAAGTGGATTTGCCAACATTAGGTCTACCTACAATCCCTATAAATCCAGTCTTCATTATTTCTCTCCTTCCAATCTGAATCCAATAGGCAGAAGTTCATCAAGACTTCTGATATTGAGATCCGCATCGCTTACCCCTGTAATAACTTTAATGTCTGGTGCGAATTCGTACATGAACTGTCTGCATATGCCACAAGGAATTGCTTCTGTTTCCTGAGCATATACAGCTATGGCAATGAATTTGCGTTCCCCTTCAGAGAGGGCTTTAACAAAAGCGGTTCTCTCTGCGCAGATTGTTGCGCCATAAGATGAATTCTCAACGTTTACTCCAGAGTAAACTTCTCCTGATGCTGCAAGGAGTGCAGCACCTACCTTGAACTTAGAGTATGGAGCATATGCGTTATCGCTTGCCCACATAGCCTGTTCATAGAGCTGCATTGCTGCTAATTTAGGGTTCTTCTTGAAGTCCATCACGGTCTCCTTTCTAAATCGAGGATAGACATTACCTCCTCTTCCCTGGTCCTCATCTCTACCTTCTCATCTTCCTCCATGTGATCATATCCCAGCAGGTGGCA
This sequence comes from Candidatus Colimonas fimequi, assembly GCA_018065295.1. GTDB lineage: Bacteria > Bacillota > Clostridia > Peptostreptococcales > Anaerovoracaceae > Lentihominibacter > Lentihominibacter fimequi. The sequence goes on from JAGHTQ010000060.1 coordinate 13,705, forward strand.
TATGCTATGAACGAAGAGGTAGACAGCTTCTCTCTCAAGTGAATGACCAAACTCTTCAGCCTGCTCCTTCACTCTATCCATATTTATAACAACGTCACCGAGGAGAATTTCGTCCCCATCGATTATATCGTTAAAATCTTCAATCATAGGGAAAGACAGCACGTCAGTTACTGCATCAACTCCCCTGTAATCTCTATTGATTTCCTGAATTTCTGGACCATCTACGAATGTAAGGCTGACCTCCATGTTCTCTGGATCAAGGCCTTCTTTCTCAACGCAGATAGTAGCCGCTTCAAGGAATGTATCCATCATTTCCTGAGTTATAGTTATAATATTTTCTTCGTTGCAAACTATTCTCATGCTTTCTCCTTAGTCTTCAGTAGGTGGATTAAATCTATAGTATTCATCGTATGCTCCGATGATTTTCTTAACCAGCTGATGTCTTACTACGTCAACGTCCTTAAGGTAGCAGAAGCCAATCTCCTTAACACCCTTAAGTACCTTCTGAGCTTCAACAAGACCTGACTTCTTGCCTCGAGGAAGGTCAACCTGAGTAACGTCGCCAGTAACAACAACCTTAGAGCCGAAACCCATTCTTGTCAGAAACATCTTCATCTGTTCAGGAGTTGTGTTCTGTGCTTCGTCAAGGATGATAAATGAGTTATCAAGGGTAGGACCTCTCATGTAAGCAAGTGGTACCACTTCGATAGTCTCCTTCTCCTTGAGGCGTGCTGCTGTCTCTCTGCCAAGAACATCATGCAAAGCATCATAGAGGGGTCTCAGATATGGATCCACCTTCTCCTGCAGGTCTCCTGGCAGGAATCCCAGACGCTCGCCCGCTTCAACAGCAGGTCTTGCTAAGATGATTCTGCTAACCTCCTTGTTCTTAAGAGCGTTAACAGCCATGGCAACTGCAATGTATGTCTTACCAGTACCGGCAGGACCTATGCCAAATACAACGTCCTTCCTTCTGATTGTCTCTACGTATCCCTTCTGACCTACAGTCTTAGCCTTAAGTGGTTTGCCGTCGTGAGTGAAGCAGATAATATCTCTTCCTACGTTCTCCTTCTCAAATGACTTGCCTTCCTTGCTAAGGTCTTCGATATAGTTAATCTTCTGTTCGTCCAGCTTATCGCCTTTTTTCAAAACTGACATCATCTCCCTGATTACTGCTGCAGCTTCTTCAGGACGCTCGCCCTTGATAAGAAGCTGATTGTCACGCTGTATAATATCTACACCGTACTCGTCTTCAACTGCCTTAATGTTCTTATCCATTCCGCCGAATAATTCGGTTCTATCGATGGTTTCATCAATGCTTACGCTTATCATTATCTGTTTAGTTCCCCTTCAATCTGCAGAGCAAGTTTCTCCGCTGTCTTGATACCGTCAACAGCTGCGGACATTATGCCGCCTGCATATCCAGGACCTTCGCCAGCTGGGAAGATTCCTGCAATGCTGCTGTTTCCATTCTCGTCTCTATATATTCTAACCGGCGATGAACTTCTTGTTTCAACACCTGTCATAATGCTGTCTTCTCTATCGAATCCCTTAAGCTTCCTGCCAAGATGAGGCATGGCTTCTACGATGGCATCACCTGCGAACTTAGGAAGACAGCTTCTAACGATGTCATCTTCCTTTGCCTTGAAACTGCCGTAAGTAGTTCTTGGCATATCTGCGCCGCCGCGGCTAGCCTCGTATGCCTTCTTCTCATACATACGCTGAAACTCTATTCCAGCCAGTGGATGGCTTGATGGGAAGTCATCTGTTCTAACATCTACCAGAAGGCCGCTATTGGCAATACCGCTGTCGCGTCCGCTGTTGCTCATGCCGTTAGTAACCACAGTGCCCTCTTCTGATGAAGAGTTGACAACCTGTCCTCCCGGGCACATACAAAAGGTGTAAACGCCTCGACCATTGCTGCACTTGTGATTAAGCTTATAAATAGCATGTCCCAGGTGCTCTGCTAATGCAGCATCTCCGTACTGGGTTTCATCGATCATCTCCTGCGGATGCTCGATTCTTACTCCAATTGAGAATGGCTTCTGCTCCATAATCATTCCCTTATCAAGAAGCATTGCGAAAGTATCAGCTGCGCTGTGTCCTGTTGCCAGAATCACCTTGCTGGCTTCTATTTCGCTATCTATTCCAGTCATGTTGTCGTGAACTGTAACTGAACTGAGTTTGCCATCGCTATCAAGATTAATGCCGTCAAGTCTTGTGCTAAATCTAAATTCACCGCCAAGTTTCTCAGTCTCAATTCTAATATTCTTAACTATTCCCCTGAGCATATCTGTGCCGATATGAGGCTTCTGCACATAGAGGATGTCTTCGTCTGCTCCAGCCTTGACAAACTGCTCAAGAACCCAGGCGATTCTAGGATCCTTAACGTTTGTAGTCAGCTTACCGTCTGAGAAAGTTCCTGCGCCGCCTTCGCCAAACTGAACGTTTGACTCGGTATTAAGCTTACCTGTCTGCCAGAACTCCTCTACTGATGCAACTCTCTCGTCTACTGCCTGTCCGCGTTCAAGAACGATTGGCTTAAGGCCCCATGACGCCAGGCAAAGGGCCGCGAACATACCAGCTGGCCCGTAGCCAACGACGATAGGTCGCGCACCTGAGTATTTTGCAAAAGTTCCCGCTTCATAAGGCTGCACGTACTCTTTCTTAGTCGCCTCCGGCAGATTCAGTCTCTCCTCGCAGTCAAAGTCAACGGTGTAAATAAGCTTCACGTTTGGCTTCTTCCTGGCATCGATTGACTCCTTGACAATCTCAAGTCTTGATATCTCAAGATCCTTCCTGCCAAGAGCATTGCGGATGGCCCTTCCTAATACGTTCTTAGACTGTCCTGGTTTAAGTTTTATCTGATTGATTCTATATCTCATCTAAATTCCGTTAATATGTCTAGCTGCCTTGATACCTGTCAGCCATGCGTTCTGCAGATTGAATCCGCCGCACTTATGCTGAACATCAAGGACTTCTCCTGTTATATATAATCCTGGTATAAGCAGGGACTCCATTGTGTCCATGTTCACCTGACTCAGATCAACGCCGCCTGCTGTACACTGAGCCTGCTTCCAGCCCTTAGTTCCCTTCACCTTGAGTCTGTAATCCTTAAGATCAGCTGGCTTAATAACCTGGGCCAGTCTCTCAGTTACTATGCCCATGGAAGATGTTCTTGCTGCTACTTCTTCCTGAGTGAAATCAGGAGCAAGGTCAAGTGATATCTCATATCTCTTCATGGCTTCTAGTGGCTTCTCGCCTTCTTCAGCCTTAATGCTCATTGTCAGGTTAAAGATGCAGATTCCAGATACGCCGTCTTCTGTGAACTGAATCTCACCGGCTTCACTGTCAACTGGCTTACCGTCCTTAAGAAGGGTCGCAACGCCTTTAGCGCGGATGCCCTTGAGACTTGGCATGTTCTCGCACTCAACTGGTGCAAGGACAGGATACACTCTGTTAACCTGATGTCCCAGGCTCCTTGCCATTGAATATCCATCGCCTGTTGTTCCTAGATTCGGGTATGATTTGCCACCTGCTGCCAAGATTACCTTGTCTGCTGTTATTTCTCTACTACCATCAGAAATGCAAAATTTCCCGCCTTCAGTTCTTATACTGCCTGCGGAAAATCCTGTATTAATCTTCGTATTCTTATTGTTAATTGATGCGAGCAATAATGCTACAACGTCTGAGCTCTGATTCGAATACGGATAATACCTGCCTTCTGCATCGCAGTACAGTTCGAGTCCTAATCCTCTGAAGAATTCTACGGTTTCTTCAAGACCTTCTGCGCTGGCGTTAGTGATGTTACATCTACCTCCGCCAGAAGCCAGAATCTTCTTGCCAGGAACCGTATTCTTCTCGAGTATACAGACTCTGTAATTATCCTTTAATGTTGCTGCGGCTGCTAAGCCTGCTGCACCGCCACCTATGATACAAACATCATAATTACTCATTAACGTCTGCTCCTATAGCTTCACCTGTGCCGGCCTTAATCTCTACCTTGGCCATTTCTTCAGCTTCTCTCTCAGCAGCTCTCTGCGCACGTCTCAGAGCAACTGCTTCTGGAGTCTCCTCTTCGTCAGTAATAAGTA
>JAGHTQ010000106.1 GCA_018065295.1 Candidatus Colimonas fimequi
ATGTAGCACATCCACAGATGACTTTTTCACCCTTAACGTCGGCATAGTCAAATGGCTTGCCAAGTTTAACGAATACGCCATCGTATCCGCTGTCCTTTACCAGCAGATTTGAACCATTACCAATAACCATGTGCTGGCATCCTTCTTTAGCAATCAGCTGCAGAACAGCCTTAAGCTGATCTACTGTCTGCGGCTCCACAAGAGCTGCAGCCTTGCCACCAGCCCTGAATGATGTGTATTTAGCCATATCGGCATCACGCACTACGTGCTCTGCGCCGATTAATTCTTCTAATTTATTAATAATATCTATTTTCATTGGTTATTCATCTTCCTCGTCAGTCTTATTCTTATTTCTCTTCTTCTTAACTTTTCTATACATCTTAGTGATGCCAGAAACTTCTGAATCAGGACGTTCTGGTGTCCTGTATGAATCAATTCTGTAATCAGCAATTGCAGTTGAGAAACCTCTCTTCTCAAGTCTGTAATTAATGTACTTAGCTCCATAGAAGTAGATAACAGCGAAAATAGGAATGCTTACGATCATTCCAATAAATCCGAAGAGGCCTCCACCAACGAGTACTGCGAAGAGTACCCAGAATGAACCCAGGCCTGTTGTATCTCCCAGAATCTTAGGTCCAAGTACGTTACCGTCGAACTGCTGAAGAACCAGAATGAAAATCAGGAAATAAAGTGCATGCATTGGATTAACCAGTACAAGCAGCATTGCTGATGGAATCATTCCGATAAACGGACCGAAGAATGGGATTATGTTTGTAATTCCTATGATACAGCTAATGAGCAGTGCGTATTCCCATCCAACAATATTCATGAATACGAAGCAAAGGATACCGATAATAGCTGAATCGATAATCTTGCCGCTGATAAATCCACCGAATGATTTATTAGTGAACTGAGCCAGTTCCAGAAGTGAGTTGGCTGTACGTTCCTTCATTGTAGCGAAGATTGCCTTCTTAGCCTGAGCTGAGAAAACGTCCTTGCTGTTAAGGAAGTATACGCTGATGATAACTCCGATAAAGAAGTTCTTAACCAGGTTAACAGCTCCCATGATACCTGACTGAATGCTCTCTGCAATATTACCGTAGTTAGGCAGGAATGTTTCAGTTATAAACTTGAGAATATTATCAGTTCCGCTGTTAATAAGTCTTGAAATCTGCTCTTCTGCAATTGGGAAATGTGCCAGTTTACTCTCAACCCATGTGAGAATAGCTGCTGTTCCTGATGGGAGAATATCTACGATGTTTGTTACACTCTCCATGAATCCAGGAAGGATCATCCATATAATACCGATGATTACGCAGAATAAAACTGCCAGGGATACTAATGTACCCACAACCTTAGAAATCATGAGTGACTTCTTGTAAACATGTTCTGATTTATTAAACTGTGCATATGTAGCTCTAACGCAGCCATTATAAATAGGACACAGAAGATATGCGATAACAAATCCCCAGATAAATGGTGAGAAAATACCAACTACCGTGTCAATAAAACCAGTAATTTCACGAAGTCTGAGCATCGCGAAAAGTACCATCATGCTGGCTACTACTACAAGGAACGCTGTTGTTCCCCATTTGATGTTGTTTTCGTCTAGTTTGATTTTCATTTCACTACCTCTCCATGTTATATTTTACAATAATTGACCTTAGAAGTCTTGTGATTTTTATTACCTTAATCTCTTTTTAAAAATTATTTTTGAATAGGGTTTGAAATGATGCATAATTAATGTATAATGTGTCTATGCGATATTAATTCACCTACTTTTTGAGGATATATATACACAATTTTGAATATTCTACATTATGGAGGACAGACAAATGGCTAAAGAGAAAGTTGTTCTGGCATATTCAGGTGGACTGGATACAACAGCAATTATTCCTTGGTTAAAGGAAACTTATGGATACGATGTAGTATGCTGCTGCGTAGACTGCGGGCAGGGCGAAGAACTGGACGGTCTCGAAGAGAGAGCTGCATATTCAGGCGCAAGCAAGCTTTACATAGAAGACGTAGTTGATGAATTCGCAGAAGATTTCATCATGCCATGTGTACAGGCAGGCGCAGTTTACGAACACAAGTACCTGATCGGTACTGCAATGGCTAGACCTGTTATCACTAAGGCTCTGGTAGAAGTTGCTCGTAAGGAAGGCGCTGTAGCAATCTGCCACGGTGCTACTGGTAAGGGTAACGACCAGATCAGATTCGAACTTGGTATCAAGGCACTGGCTCCAGATATCGACGTTATCGCTCCTTGGAGAGATGACAGATGGCAGATGGATTCACGTCAGGCTGAAATCGACTACTGCAAGGCACACGGCATTGACCTGCCATTCTCAACTGACCAGAGCTACTCACGTGACCGTAACTTATGGCACCTGAGCCACGAAGGTCTTGAACTTGAGAACCCTGCACTGGAACCTAACTATGATCACCTTCTCGTTCTTGGCGTTTCACCAGAGAAGGCTCCAGATGAAGGCGAAAACGTAACAATGAAGTTCGTAGAAGGCGTACCTGTATCAGTAAACGGCGAAGAAATGAAGGTTGCTGACATCATCAAGAAGCTGAACGAACTGGGCGGCAAGCACGGCATCGGTATCTGCGACATCGTTGAGAACCGTGTTGTAGGTATGAAGTCACGTGGCGTATACGAAACTCCAGGAGGCACAATCCTCATGGAAGCACACCAGCAGCTGGAAGAACTGGTTATCGACAGAGCTACTATGGATCTGAAGAAGGACATCGGTAACAGAATGGCTCAGACAGTTTACGAAGGTAAGTGGTTCACTCCTGTTAACGAAGCAATGATCGCTTTCACTAAGTCAACTCAGAAGTACGTAACTGGTGAAGTTAAGTTCAAGCTCTACAAGGGTAACATCATCAAGGCTGGAACTACATCACCATACTCACTCTACAGCGAAAGCCTGGCATCATTCACAACTGGCGACATGTATGACCACCACGATGCAGCTGGATTCATCACTCTTTGGGGTCTGCCACTGAAGGTTCGTGCAATGAAGCTTAAGGAACTGGAGAACGAGAACAATAAGTAATAAATGAAAAGAGAGGCTAACGACTCTCTTTTTTATACCCATATTATCTGTATCAGCACAATCCACGCAAGGCCGTAGTAAGTTACAACTGCAACAAGGTCATTAACTGTTGTAATGAGCGGACCTGAAGCAACTGCTGGGTCTACGTGAATCTTATTAAATAACATCGGTACCAGGGTGCCCACAAGACTTGAAATGATTATTGCTGTAAGCAGCGCTGCACCTACACATCCAGAAATGAGAAATGCGTGAGCAAGATTGTATCCCTTGAATATATGTATGTACAGACCCAGGAATCCCAAAGCTAGAATGCCAAGGAGCAGACCATTACTGAATCCCACATTGACTTCTTTTATTACAAGTGAAATTTTGTCACGTGCTGTAAGTTGTTCATCCATGAGCACACGAATGGTTACAGCAAGAGACTGAGTACCTACATTTCCTGCCATATCCAGAATAAGCGACTGGAAACAGATAACAATTGGAAGGACAGCGACAACCTCCTCGAATATACCAACTACTGTTGATACACCCATTCCAAGAAACAGCAATGCAATCAGCCAAGGAAGTCGCTTTTTCATACTCTTCATGGTCGTCTCTCGCAGATCTTCCTCTGAAGT
>JAGHTQ010000038.1 GCA_018065295.1 Candidatus Colimonas fimequi
GTCACATTGCTCTACCTCCTTCCTTAATGGTAAATGTACTTCAAATTCTGGTTACTTAGTTGATGTCTTGCAGACTCTATAGTGAAGGAAATCTCTGAAGAACTTAACGTTCTCCTTAATCGCTTCGTCTACATCTGCTCTTGGTCCAGTGATGATAAGTGTACCACTGAATCTATCCATGAATCCGACTTCTACGTCGCCGACCTTAACTGCCTGGTCAGCTGCGATGATAACAGATTCAGGTGGTGTAATATTCATGATTCCCATTGAACCTGTAGGAGTGAATCCTTCATGGAAACCAATGTCCAGAGCGAGATTCTGGAATACTTCCTCTTCAGGAGAACCTATTACATGGGCTAGGGTAACTTCCTTACCAGGTGTTGTAACCTGAACTGATCTTATCTGACCAACCTTACCCTTGGCGCCTGCCTGAGCACGTGCTATAGCCTTGCCATAAATCTCGTTCAGAACTGACTTGCGGTCTCTGCGTTCTGTCATATGTTACCTCTTCGTAATAGGTTATTATCTCTTAGTGATAGGGCATGAAACGTATCCGAGAGTATCGCGGAAATAGCTTACTACTTCGTGGATAGCGTTATCAACTGCTGCCAGTTCGCCAGTGATGATAAGAGTTCCTGAGAATCTGTCAGCGAAGCCCAGATAGATGTCGCCGCTCTTAACAGCGATGTCTGATGCGATTACTACTGATTCGAATGGTGTCATGTTCATGATACCGATTGCTGATGAACCGTAGTCGATCTGTGGGTTAAGACCTAACTTAGTATATACAATTGGTGCAGGACCACCGATAACGTGAGCAAGAGTAATCTCCTTGCCAGCTACTGTTTCCTGTACGATTCTTACCTGTTCGTTGTTATTGATTTCTGCCATAATTTCTACCTGATTCCTTATAAGTAAAATTTTACCAATGCCTACAGAGAGGCAGTGAATCTTATCATCAATTATATCATAGGGGCATCAAAAAACAACCGTTCCCCTCGAGGGGAGTGTTTGAAGAATTTTAATGTATCCTTAACGTTGTGATTGGAAGGGGATTGTGGTATGATAGTGTTACGATTTAATGTGATAAAGGAGAATTAAAATGAGTGAACTTAATGTTGTTTGTTTAGATATGGAAGGCGTTCTGGTTCCTGAAATTTGGATTGCATTTGCAGAAGTAACTGGTATTCCTGAATTCAAGAGAACTACTAGAGATGAGCCTGACTACGACAAGCTTATGAAATATAGAATCGATCTTCTTAAGAAGCACGGCCTTGGCCTTAAGGAGATTCAGGACGTTATCTCACAGATTGACCCAATGGAAGGCGCTAAGGAATTCCTGGACGAACTGAGATCAATCACTCAGGTTATTATCCTCAGTGATACATTCACACAGTTCGCAGCACCTCTCATGAAGAAGCTGGGATATCCAACACTTTTCTGCAACACTCTTGAAGTAGCAGAAGACGGCGAAATTTTAAGCCACAAGATGAGATGCGAGAAGAGCAAGCTGACAACAGTTAAGGCTCTTCAGTCAGCAGGCTTCGAAACAATCGCAGCAGGCGATAGCCACAACGACCTGGGCATGATTCTGGCAAGCAAGGCTGGATTCCTCTTCAAGTCAACTGACGCTATCAAGGCTGAATATCCTGACCTGCCAGCATTCGAAGAGTACGACGATCTGCTCGCAGCTATTAAGGCAGCACTGTAAACGTAATATGTACATGATGGACCGATGGGGTACACCCGTCGGTCGTTTTAGTTTGACTTTGCCGGGGTGGGGATTACCCGAAGTTGAAGGGTTTTGATGTGTCTTGAGTAATAAGCACGCATCTGGCAAGGGTAGATTACCCAAAACCTACGAAACTTAAAGCGTTCTGTGTAATATAGTTGGTTTTTTCGCGAAATTCGGGGCTAAAAATACACATAACGGCACAAAATTGTATTGATATGAGTAATCTGCACGATTTTGCACGGGCAAAGTACCCAGAATGATGAAAAAACAAGAGTTTTGTGTAATACGCCCATAAGCACAACAAAAGCCCTCGAATCGAGGGCTTTTATAGTGCTTATATTAAAGTGTATCCAGTGCCTGTGCCAGGTCAGCGATAAGATCTTCCTTATCTTCAAGACCGCATGACATTCTTACAAGACCTGCTGGGATGCCAGCTTCTTCAAGCTGTTCTTCAGTCATCTGTCTGTGAGTTGATGTTGCTGGGTTCAGACAGCAAGTTCTAGCGTCAGCTACATGAGTTTCGATTGCAGCCATCTTCAGAGCCTTCATGAACTTCTCAGCTCCTGCTCTGCCGCCTTCAACTACGAATGATACAACGCCGCATCCGCCATTTGGCAGGTACTTCTGAGCCAGTGGATAATATGGATCTGATGGCAGACCTGAGAAGTTAACCTTCTCAACCTTAGGGTGCTTCTCTAAGAATTCAGCTATTGCCTGGCCGTTTTCGCAGTGTCTTGGCATTCTAACGTGAAGTGATTCAAGACCCATGTTAAGGTAGAATGCGTGCTGTGGTGACTGGATTGAACCGAAGTCTCTCATCAGCTGCGCAGTTGCCTTAGTAATGAATGCGCCTTCCTTGCCGAATTTCTCAGCATAAGTGATGCCGTGATATGAATCATCTGGAGTGCAAAGTCCAGGATACTTGTCAGCGTGAGCCATCCAGTCGAAGTTACCGCTGTCAATGATAGCGCCACCAACTGCTACGCCATGACCATCCATGTACTTAGTAGTTGAATGAGTAACAATGTCTGCACCCCATTCAATAGGTCTGCAGTTAACTGGTGTTGGGAATGTATTGTCAACGATGAGTGGAACACCATGCTTATGTGCAACCTTAGCGAACAGTTCAATGTCCAGAACTGTCAGTGCTGGGTTAGCGATAGTTTCGCCAAACATTGCTCTTGTGTTTTCCTGGAATGCTGCATCCAGTTCTTCTTCAGTTGCTGTTGGTGAAACAAAAGTAACATCGATGCCCATCTTAGCCATTGTTACTGAGATCAGGTTAAATGTACCACCATAGATTGATGATGATGCAACGATGTGGCTGCCGTTTTCGCAGATGTTAAAGAGTGCGAAGAAGTTAGCTGCCTGTCCTGATGATGTGAGCATTGCTGCTGTACCACCTTCAAGTTCAGCAAGCTTAGCTGCTACTAAATCGTTTGTTGGGTTCTGAAGTCTAGTGTAGAAGTAGCCTTCTGCTTCCAGATCAAAGAGTGCACCCATATCTTCACTTGTCGCATATTTAAAAGTAGTTGACTGTACGATAGGAATCTGTCTTGGTTCGCCGTTGCCAGGTGTGTATCCGCCCTGAACGCACTTAGTGTTAATTCTGTAATCGCTCATTGTATTTCTCCTATTATAAATAATTTCTATATCAAAGGCGTTTTAGCGCCTAAGTTTCTATATACAATATACCTTAATTGCCGTTAGTGGGCAATAATCAAACCACTATTGTCTCCCCATCTATCATATATTAAAATACTATCAGAGCATATAACTTAAGACTATTAGGAATATAGGAGGATCCTATGAATCCAATAACATACACAACTTCTCAGGGAGTTAAACTTAACTATTACAAGGTGGGTACAGCCGGCCCTAAGCTGGTAATGATTCACGCCCAGAGCACTTGCTCACGTTCTTTTGAAGATACCGCGAAATTTTTGAGCAAAGCCATGCAGGTCTACCTCATCGACTGCCCCGGACATGGCCTCAGTGAGCACAACCCAGAGCTGTATACTTTACAGAAGTGTGGCGATGCAATTCAGGAACTGATCATCAACGAAATCGGCGGACCACTGGTTCTTCTGGGCCATTCATCAGGCGGCCTACTGGCAGCTTACGTTGCATCGAAGACAATTCTCGTAACTCGTCTGATTCTTGAAGATCCACCATTTTTCTCATGTGTTGGCGAGAGAAGAAATAACGGATTCAACTACGTTGACCTTTCAACAGTTGCTCATAAATACGTGGAGTCAGGCTCTACTGACGACTTCTCACTTTATTACTTCGAGCACCAGTACATGTGGAAGGAATTCCCGGACAGCACTCGTGAGAAGACTAAGGCTAAGCTTCTGAAGAATGCGCAGAAGTTCAGGAAGAAACATCCTAATGACGACCTTAAGGTTATCTTCTGGCCAAGTGACATATTTGTGGGAATGCATGAATACGACCCATATTTCGGCGAAGCCTTCTATACAGATAACTTCAATGATGGTGTTGATTACGAAGAAATTCTGCAGAATATCAAGTGCAAGACTCTTTTCATGAAGGCGAAGACTGAATTTGATGATGACGGTATCATGCTTGGCGCACTGACAGACGAGGATCTGGAACGTGTAGTTTCACTGATTCCAAGATGCGAAGTGGTGCGTTTTAACTGCGGACACGGAATACATACAGAGAAGTTCAGAGATTTTTGCAAAAGAGTCGTGGACTTCATGAAGAATGAATAGCAAGCAAAGAAAAAGCCCTCGATTCGAGGGCTTTTGTTGTGGTTATGGGCGTATTACACAAAACTCTTGGTTTTTTCATAATTCTGGGTACTTTGCCCGTGCAAAATCGTGCAGATTACTCACATCAATACAATTTTGTGCCGTTATGTGTATTTTTAGCCCCGAATTTCGCGAAAAACCAACTATATTACACAGAACGCTTTAAGTTTCGTAGGTTTTGGGTAATCTACCCTTGCCAGATGCGTGCTTATTACTCAAGACACATCAAAACACTTCAATTACGGGTAATCCCCGCTAGGCAAAGTCAAATAGAAACCGATTACTTAACTCCGAGCAGCTCAAGACCGCCAATCTTCCCATTCACCACATTATCAAGTATCTCCATAGTCCATCCAGGCGCGCGCAAAGACCCCCGCATGCCAGCAATCTCTTCATATGTGAACCATCCGGTGTCCATGATTTCGGATCCGTCAGCAGTAAGCTGGCCGCCGGTAACGCGAGTGGTGAACATGATGTTTACCATGCAGTTTCCTGGGATAGGAATGCTACCAATCTTGGCAATTCCAGTGAGTTCTACTTCAAGACCGCACTCTTCGCGAACTTCGCGGATAGCACCGTCTGTCAGTACTTCATCTTTCTCAAGGTGGCCTGCAGGAATGCTCCAAAGGCCCCGGCAATTAGGTTTATTCTCCTGAACAAGCAAATATTTATCGCCTTCTTGTATAACTCCGCCAGTAATTATTATCGCCATGTCGTATCCTCCATAACATAAAATAACCGATGGGGTTATGCCCATCGGTCATTAAGTTCATGTTTTACAGTGCCTTAACGTCTTCCATCAGTGCCTTGAATGCTGGAATTGAGTTAACGATAGTGTCGTAGCTTACGCAGTAAGCAAGTCTAACGTATCCAGGGCAAGCGAATGATGTGCCAGGTACCATGAGGATGTTGTGCTTCTTACCCATAGCGCAGAATTCCTTGTCGTCTGCGATAGGTGACTTAACGAACAGGTAGAATGCGCCTTCTGGTTTAGTGCATTCGAAACCAGCTTCTGTGAGGCCATCGTAGAGGGCCTTTCTGTTCTTGTCATATGCCTCGATGTCAGTAGTGCAGTCGATGCATCTAGCAACTACTCTCTGAATGAGTGTAGGAGCGTTAACGTATCCCAGAACTCTGTTAGCGATGTTAGCTGCTGTAATAGCGTTGTCGAAGTCTTCCATTTCACTTGGGAATACCAGGTATCCGATTCTTTCGCCTGGAAGTGAAAGTGACTTACTCCATGAATAACCAACAACTGTGTTTTTGTAGAAGTTAGTTACGTATGGAACTGTTGCACCATCGTATGCCAGTTCTCTATATGGTTCGTCTGAGATGATGTAAATCTCATGACCGATTTCTTCTGCCTTAGCTGTAAGGATGTCAGCCAGCTTAGTCAGTGTTTCTGCTGAGTAGATAACACCAGTAGGGTTGTTAGGGGAGTTAACGATAACAGCCTTAGTCTTCTCTGTAATCATGTCAGCCATTGCTTCCAGGTTTGGCTGGAATGTATCTGTATTAGCTGGAACTGCAGCCAGTGTTACGCCGTGGTTCTTAGCGTAGTTGCCGTATTCTACGAAATATGGAGCGAATGCCAGGATTTCATCACCTGGGTCCATGAGAGTCTTAATTGCAACGTTAAGACCTGATGCTGCGCCAACTGTCATAACGATGTTCTTAGCTGTGAAAGCTGTGCCGTGAAGCTTGTTGAGATGATCTGCAACTGTCTGACGAACATCTTCATAGCCGCTGTTGCTCTGGTTATATCCGTGGATGAAAGTTGATTCTTCTTCGTTTACTATATCAATAATTGCCTGATTAACTTCAGCAGGTGCTGGAACGCTTGGGTTACCAAGTGAGAAGTCATATACGTTTTCTCTACCATAGAGTGCTGCAAGGCGCGCACCTTCTTCGAACATTTCACGAATTGCTGAGTTGCCCTGTACATAAGGCATCATGCTTTTTGCTGTCATTTTATTTCCTCCCTAAATTTGATTAACAATCATATTATACATTATTTGTGACTAAATATGTACTTTTATAATCGCGGGTGTTATCATATTTTGGAAGTTAATGCGAAAGGATTTGAAGATGGATATAGCTAATCTGCAGCAAGCCCTGGGATTTAAGATTCCACTTGTGGTACCTATCATGCTGATAGTGTATCTGGCAGTGATTCTTATTATTGGTCTCTGGGCAGCAAGAAAAGTTAAGAATTCAGAAGACTGGTATGTAGGCGGCAGATCCATGGGCCCATGGATCACAGCTCTCTCACACGGTTCCACATCCCTTGGAGGAGGCTTCTATATTGCAGGACCTCAGTTCGGATGGGAAGCAGGTGTGTCAGCACTGTGGGCTGCACCTGGCGACGTTCTTGGACCAGCACTCAACTTCGGAGTTATCGGAAGAAGAATGCGCAGGTACACTGAGAAGACTCAGGCCCTTACTATACCTGAATTTTTCGGACATAGATATTATAGCAAAGGTATCAGATATCTTTCAGTTCTGATTCTGGTCTTCGCTATGCTCATTTCACTGCTGGTTGAGTACATGGCAATGGGTGTTCTCATGTCATGTATTACAGGCCTGAGCTACTCAGTTTCACTGTACATTGGATGTATTGTAATTCTCCTTTATACAGTAGCTGGCGGATACCTGGCAGTAGCATACACTGACTTCGTTCAGGCTTTGCTTATGATTGTGGGACTACTTATCATGCTTCCTGTATGCATCCACAGCGTCAATGGATTCTCAGGTCTCATGTCAGGTCTTGCAGATATTAATGCAGGACTTCCTACACTTTGGGGTGAAGATTACTATCTCAAGGGCGCACCGTTCATGATCGTCGGTATCGCTCTCGTATATTTCATCGGATACATGGGTCAGCCACATCTTGTTATCAAGACCGTTGCTATCAAGAACGAGAAGTCAATTAGAATGGTACCGCTTATCGGTGCTGTATTCGGATTCATTCTGGCATTCGGTGTGTACACACTTGGTATGGTAGGCCGCGTGGCATATCCTGATATCACAATGCTCCCTGAAGAAAGTGCAGAATACGTAATGCCGATGCTGGCACTTAGCAATCTGCCGGCACCACTTGCAGGACTTATTCTGGCAGGAGCTACAGCAGCAATCATGTCAACAGCAAGTTCACTTCTCCTTGTTATCGGTTCATCAGTTGGACACGATTTCATGAACACTTTCAGACCAGAAATGTCTGAAGGGGAGAAGATGAATATCACTAGACTGGCAACATACGTGCTGGGTCTCCTTGCTGGCTTCATGTGCATGATTCACATCTTCCAGATTGGTATATATCAGCTGACATGGGTAGCATGGTCAGTGCTTTCACCGGCATTTATTCCATGTATCGTTGGCGGATTATACTGGAAGAAGGGAACTAAGGCAGGCGCAGCCGCAGCAATGATCGGCGGTTCAATTACTGGTTTCTGCTGGTACTATCTCCTTCAGGAATCAACTAAGATTCATACATTTATGGCAGCTCTGGTTGTCGCTATCGTCCTTTATATAGTGGTAAGTCTTATGACTAAGGCACCGCCTCAGGAAGTTATCGATATCTTCGATTACGCAAGGGGCCTTAAGAATCTGGAGATTACAGAGCAGGTTGAAGCGAACGAAACAGACGCAGAGCCTGCAGCAGAAGAGGAGCGCGAACAGGTTAAGATTAGCGTTCTTAAGGGCCTTAAATACACTCCAGAAATGTTCCTTGCCCAGATGAGCAAGTCCAAGAAGATGGCAGGCGTAGAATGTAAGCATACAGGCACTATTTACAGCCTTTGCTGGGTGTTCCAGATTAGAATCGGCATGAAGGTGTCAGGCAAGGTGACACGTTA
>JAGHTQ010000085.1 GCA_018065295.1 Candidatus Colimonas fimequi
GGTTATCAAGAAGGCTGAAGACGTTCACAAGGAAGAAGCAGAAGCAGCTGAAAGACGCAAGGCAGCAGCTGAGAAGAGAGCGGCAGAAGCACAGGCTGAGAAGCAGGCTAAGGCTGAGAAGAAGACTGAACGTAAGCCAAGAAGAGAAGGCGAGAAGTCAGATAGACCAGCTAGAGATGGCGAAAGACGTCCAAGAAGAGACGGCGAGAAGCCAGCTAGAGACGGGGAAAGACGTCCTAGAAGAGATGGTGAAAGACCAGCTAGAGACGGCGAAAGAAGACCTAGACCTGAAGGTGCAAGAGGCGAAAGACCAGCTAGAGATGGCGAAAGACCTGCTAGACCTCAGAGAAGAGACGATGCAGCTCCAGCAGCTGACGTTGTAACAGAAAAGTCATCTTCAAGAAGAGACAAGAAGAAGGACAAGAAGGATCACGATAAGTTCAGCAAGCTGGAAGGCGGCGCTAACAAGAAGAACGCTAAGGGCGGAAACAACAACAGAAGCCTTGAGAAGCAGGCAACTAAGAAGAGACATGCTAACAGACCTAAGGTAGAGAAGGAACCAGAAGTTGAAGAAGTAGCACTGCCAACAGGTACAGTTCTCATCAACGTTCCTATCACTGTCGCAGGTTTCGCAGAACAGACTAAAACTACTGTTTCACAGATCATCATGACTCTCATGAAGATGGGTATCATGGCAAACGTTAACCAGAATCTGGACGAAGAGACAGTTATCGTTCTGGCAGAAGAAATGGGAATCCAGGTAGCAATCGGTAAGGTTGAAGAAGAAGAACAGGAAGAAGGCATCGAAGACTTCGAAGATAAGGAAGAAGATCTGCAGCCAAGACCTCCTATCATCACTGTAATGGGTCACGTTGACCACGGTAAGACTTCACTGCTGGACGCTATCAGAAATACAAACGTTACTGCTGGTGAATCCGGTGGTATCACTCAGCACATCGGTGCATCAGAAGTAGAAATCAACGGTCAGAAGATCGTATTCCTGGATACTCCAGGTCACGAAGCTTTCACAGCAATGAGAGCTAGAGGTGCGCACTCAACTGATATCGCAGTACTGGTAGTAGCAGCTGACGACTCAGTTAAGCCACAGACAATCGAATCAATCAGCCACGCCAAGTCAGCAGGCGTTCCTATCATCGTTGCAATCAACAAGATGGATAAGCCTGGTGCTAACCCAGACGTAGTTAAGAAGGACCTGGCAGAACAGGGTATCCTGGTAGAAGACTGGGGCGGCGACGTTATCTCAGTTCCAGTATCTGCGAAGACTGGCGAAGGTATCAAGGATCTGCTTGAAATGATTCTCCTGCAGGCAGAAGTACTTGAACTTAAGGCTAACCCAGATAGACTGGCAGTTGGTACTGTACTTGAAGCAAGACTTGATAAGGCAAAGGGTCCTGTAGCATCACTTCTGGTACTCAACGGTACACTTAGAAGCGGCAGATCAGTAGTTGCTGGTACTTGCTCAGGTAAAATCAGACTTATGACTAACGACAAGGGCGAGAAGATCAGAATGGCTGGTCCTGCAACAGCAGTAGAAATCCTGGGTCTTACAGACGTTCCAGAAGCTGGTGACATCTTCAACGCAGTTAAGAATGACAAGCAGGCTAGAGAAATCGCTGAAGCAAGAGCTCAGAAGCTGAGAGAAGAAATGCTGGCTAGAAACTCAAGCACAACTCTGGAAGAACTGTTCAGCCAGATTCAGGCAGGCGACGTTAAGGACCTGAACCTGATCATCAAGGCAGACGTACAGGGTTCAGTTGGTGCTATCGTTTCATCACTTGAAAAGCTTAGCAACGAACAGGTTAGAGTTAAGATCGTTCACACTGGCGTTGGTACTGTTAACGAATCAGATATCATGCTGGCTGGAACTTCAAACGCTATTATCATCGGATTCAACGTACGTCCAAGTGCTGCAGTACAGAGCATGGCAGACCGTGACGGAATCCAGATCAGAACATACAGAGTTATTTACGACATTATCGATGATGTTGAAAACGCTATGAAGGGTATGCTCGACCCAGAATTCAAGGAAGTTGTTCTTGGTACAGTTGAAATCAGAACAACATTCAAGGTTCCTGGAGTTGGTATCATCGGCGGCGCTTACGTTACAGACGGTAAGGTTGCTAGAAACGAGCAGGTTCGTCTTGTTAGAGACGGTATCGTAATCCACGAAGGCAAGATCTCATCACTTAAGAGATTCAAGGACGACGCTAAGGAAGTTGCTAAGGGCTTCGAATGTGGTATCGGTATTGAGAAGTACAACGATATCAAGGAAGGCGACATCATCGAATGCTTCACAATGGAAGAAATTAAGAGGGACTAATTAATGGGCAAAGGATACAGACAAGGTAGACTTGGTGAGGAAATCAGACGCGTAATCAGCGAAATGCTGTTCAGCGGTCTGAAGGATCCTAGATTATCCCCAATGGTCAGCATTACAGCAGTAGAAGTAACAAGTGACGGCAGCTATGCTACTTGCTACTTCACTGTCCTTGGTCTCGGTTCACAGGAAGAGAACGACGAGAAGCTGCAGGATACACTTGATGCATTTAACAAGGCGAAGGGTTTCATCAGAAACGAAATCGCTAGAAGCATCAAGCTGCGTCATGCCCCAGAGCTGATCTTCAAGGTGGATAGATCAATGGAATATGGCAGACATATTTCAGGAATCATCGACTCACTGGATATCAAACACGACGAAGAAGAGGATGAAGATGAAGAATAATGCTTCATTAAGAGAAATAGGCGAAATCCTTGAGAAATACGATAGCGTAGCCGTGCTCCCGCACATTTCACCGGACGGTGATGGATTGGGAGCATCCGTTGCTCTCGTTGGAGCACTGCGTGCGTTAGGCAAAGAAGCCAACGTAGTTCTCGAGGAAGACGTTCCTGAATACATCGATTTCCTGAATACTGAACATGTACTGAATATCGTGCAGGGGTCTGACCCTTGTACGGAATACCGTACTGGGGTCAGACCCCATAACGGGTACGCCGCAATAGCCGTAGACTGCAGCGAAGAGAGCAGAATCCCATCGCGCGTGGAACTGTTTAAGGGCGCTGAAGTGAAGCTTTGCGTGGATCACCACATGGCTAAGGAAGGTTTCGGTGACTACTATTACATCGACGAGACGGCTGCTGCCGCTTCTGAGCTGATTTATATGCTCATAGATGAAATGGGTTGGGAAATGGATGTAGATGCTGCTACAGCCCTTTATACAGGCATTGTAACGGATACAGGGAGCTTCCAGTACTCCAACACTACTCGTCAGACTCACGATATCGCGGGAGCACTGATCGAGAAGGGCGTTAATGTTAACGATGTTAGCGTAGCCCTTTTCCAGAACGTGCCACTGAGACAGATACGTACTGAGGCGAGGGTGCTTGAGACACTGGAAATCTTTGCGAACGGTAAGGCTGGCATCGCATACGTGACACAGGAAATGCTTGATGAAATGGGCGCAACAACTGACGACACTGAGACAGTTATCGATGTCATCAGAAACGTTACAGGGGTTGAAATCGCTGCATTCCTTAAGGAAAAGATGGTAGCGGGAGAGATGGCAGTGAAGGTTAGCCTTCGCGCTAAAACCGACGGCAACGTACAGGAAATCGCCGCTAAATTTGAAGGTGGTGGCCACAGGAAAGCTGCTGGCTGCACACTCTATGAAGACATTGAGACTGCTGTAGCTCGTCTTAAGGAGGCTATCGCAGACTCTCTGGAGAAATAAATGATTAAAGACGGAATTCTAATTATCGACAAACCACAGAACTGGACTTCTCACGACTGTGTAGCAGTAGCTCGTAGAGCACTGGCAGCTGATAAGCTGGGTCACGGTGGAACTCTTGATCCAATGGCAGAAGGCCTGCTTCCACTATTTGTAGGCCGCGCCACTAGAATCATGGAGTACCTGGACATGGACGACAAGACATATGAATGCCGGGTCCAGCTGGGAGTGACTACAGACACACAGGACGTGTGGGGTGAAGTTCTTGAAACTAAATCAGCGGAAGGGGTAACAGAAGAGCAGTTCGAGGAGGCACTCATGTCTTTCATCGGACCTATCGATCAGTACCCGCCTAAGTACTCGGCAGTTCGCGTCAACGGTAGACGTCTCTACGAATACGCTAGAGACGGGGAAGAAGTTGAAATCAAGCCAAGAAGGGTATATGTAAGGTCAGCTGAGATGCTGGGATTTGACGGAGACGAGAAGATCGGCGCCTTCAGAATCACAGTGTCAAAGGGTACTTACATCCGTACTATCTGTAACGACATCGGCGAGAAGCTGGGCTGCGGAGCAGCAATGTGCGGACTGAAGAGAACTGCCGTTGGTATCTTTACACTAGAAAACGCAACAACTCCTGACCGTCTGAAGGCTCTCGTAGAAGTTCGAAAGGCTGCTAAGAAAAGCGGCGAAGAATACACAGTGCCTGAGGACATAGTTGATGCTATCATGCCGCCAGATGAACCAATGGT
>JAGHTQ010000013.1 GCA_018065295.1 Candidatus Colimonas fimequi
CTGTTTTCAAGTGTCATATCACTCATTCTGGCAATAACCTCCTTAATTATGCGTTCAGGAGTCGATGCTCCCGCAGCTACACCTATTTTATTATATTTTTCCACTTCTTTCAATGGTAAATCTTCTATATTCTCTACAAAATAGGTGTTTATACAAGAATTTTTTGAAATTTCATACAGCTTTTTAGTGTTGGAACTATTCCTTCCTCCGATGACAATCATCAGGTCAGATTCCTCCGCTAAAGCCTTGCATGAATCCTGTCTTTTTGACGTTGCACTGCAGATGGTATTGTTAACTACAAGTTTCTTATTGTTCTCTCTTAATCCACGCAGAACTTCGTCTAACATTTCCTGTCTTATCGTTGTCTGAGTAACAACGAAGAAGTCATCACCTTCAAGTGATTTAGCCTCCTCATAGGAGTCTACAACTGTTGCAGGGCCATCACACCATCCGAAAATACCCATTACTTCAGGATGATTTCTGTCGCCTACTATTATTACATTTTTGTCAGTCTCATAAACCAGTTTATGAATCTTGCCTACGAATGGACATGTAGCATCAACGAGGTTGATGTTCTTTTCTGCCGCTTCATCGTAGAACTTCTTGCCCTCACCGTGAGATCTGATGATTACTGTCGCCCCAGCGTCAACCTGGCTCAGATCATTAATGATGCTGATGCCCTTCTTAGCCAGATCATCTGTAACCATCTCATTATGTATCAGCGAACCCATGGAATAGATGCCGCCGCCATTAACTGCAGCAGCCTGCTCCGCCATTTCGATTGCCTGTCTTACACCGAAGCAAAAGCCCGCGTTCTCAGCCCTTTTTATTTCTTTCATCGATCTTCTTAAGCTCCATTAAATACTTCTTGAATGCCGCTTCATTGCCATTATCAGTCGGATGATAATACTCTACACCTTCTCTGTACAAGTTATCCGGCAGATACTGCTGTGTTACATAACCGCCGTACGCATGTGGATACTTATAGTCAAGGCCTCTGCCAAGCTTAGCTGCTCCGCCGTAGTGAGAATCCATAAGGTGTGCAGGTACATCGTCAATCTTCTTGTGATGAAGGTCGTACATCGCCTCTTCAAGAGCCTGATTAGCACGGTTTGACTTAGGGCATGATGCCAGAAGAATTACCGCTTCAGCAAGGTTAATTCTGGCCTCAGGAAATCCTACCATCTGCGCAGCCTGTACACATGAAGTAACGATAGTAATGGCATTAGGATACGCCATACCCACGTCCTCACTTGCCATAACCATGAGTCTTCTTCCTATCATCATCAGGTCAGCGCCCCCGTCGATAAGGCGGGCCAGATAATGGATGGCCGCGTTAGGGTCAGAGCCACGAACAGACTTTTGCAAAGCAGAAAGGAGATTGTACTTATCCTCCTCCTTATCATAAAAGAGGGTCTGTCTCTGCATAGCCTGGCCTACGATGTCCTGAGTAATCTTATCCCCTTCGCTAAGGTTATCGATAATGAAGCCCAGAGTGTCAAGTGCCACTCTGCAGTCGCCACCTGCCATCTTAGCAAGGACCTTCAGTGCATCTTCGTCGTATTTGATATTGAGTCCTCCGAATCCCTTCTCAGTATCACTGATAGTACGCTTAAGGATAATAAGAAGTTCATCAGTCGTCAGTCTATGGAACTCATATATATTTCTTACTCTGCTAAGAATGGCATTATTAACTGAGAAGTAGGGATTCTCCGTAGTGCTTCCTATGAATCTGATAATACCTTCTTCGATTGCCTTGAGAAGTGAATCCTGCTGAAGCTTGTTCCATCTATGTACCTCGTCTACATACAGGCAAGTTGTCTCCTGCATGAGTCCGTGGAAGCGGAGCTGTGCGTTCTCAAGAATTGCCTTCAGTTCCTTGGTACCAGTAGTAGATGCATTTATTTCAACAAAATTACTGTCTATCTCCTTGGCAATAAGGCGGGCAAGGGTTGTCTTGCCAGTGCCTGATGGACCGAAGAATATAGCCGAGTCAAATATCTTATTCTTAATGGAGTTATAAAAGAGAGATCCCTCAAACATGAAGTGGGTCTGGCCCACGAATTCATCCAGTTTAGAAGGTCTCATTCTTGTGGATAGTGGTATCATAACTACTCCCTCTGTGCCTTAAATTGCATAGCTTGCTACCTTATATCCTACATCAATTTAGCCTGTTTTTCAACTTGCTAAGAGCTGGGCAGTTGCTCCGCCGCATATATTTTGCGCTTAAACATGGCGATCTTATTGATGATATCTTTCACATAATAGTTCTTATAATATATGTATTTGGCCGTTTCCGTCAGGTACTCATCGTTACCATCGCTAATCTCCTCACGAAGCTGTCCAATAAACGCCACCAGGTTCTTCCTCAGATTGCTCTCTCCTGAAGCCGACGGCACATAGGCAATCTTCACCTCACCTGTATCCTTGTTATAAAAGACCGTGCTCATGGTCAGGGTCACCTTGGCTGGCTCAATGAGATACTCAATAG
>JAGHTQ010000035.1 GCA_018065295.1 Candidatus Colimonas fimequi
GGCAGCATAACCTGACTCAGCACCAGCTGATTTGAAACACTAATCTTTTCTTTCATTTTCATAAACCTCCATTAATTACAACTTGCCTAATTATATCATCGCTACATCACGTTTGGTGATTAAGAATTGTATAAATCTAATTATAAATAGAGCTGTTATTTACTCGATTTTACCGTGTATGACAAATCTTACATGTACGGTAAATTTATTGCCTCTATTTCATACTTGATTTTACCGTACCTGCAAAATCTGAATTTGACGGTAAAAACTTGTCCGCCAGTGAAATAATATAATTCTACGGTAAAGCCATCATAACGAACTTGTAAAAATCCAGTCAAAATCCCCATATTTCTTACCGCACAATTAAATTATTTCATACACGGTAAAATCACAAAAAATCAATGTCCGTAGAATTCGTTTTTTTCACCTGCGGTCAACAAATTACCGTAGAATCATTTTTCTGCACACACGGTAAACCAACTCTGCAAATCGACTCTGCAAACCAGCTTGGCGCAAGGCGCACGCCACCAACCTCGGACCAGAACCATCCAGTCCACTCCCATGGAAATGGGAAGCTTGCTTCACATTCATTTATCAGGGGGCATACTGGCAGCCCGCTCTTGGCAGGGATGATGTCAATGGGCGCGGATCCAAACTACCAAGGCGCCGGCGTAGCCGCCGAAGGCCATTGACATCAGCAATGCCAAGAGTATACTTGCCCCCGCCCACTGATAAGCTAGAATGAAACACAATATACATCCACCTTGCCTTGACAATAAATATCTAGTAGAATAAAATTACTAAAACTGTGGATTAAAGATGAATTTGAAGCTGCTTCGGGGACATAACACAGCAGCTTTGATAAATAATGGAGAAGGTATTAACTAGGACTAACAAGGAGGCATTATGGCAGTATTACTTACAGGTGGAGCTGGCTTTATCGGCTCACATACAGCAGTTGAAATTATTAATAAGGGCTATGACGTAGTTATAGCTGACAATTTATATAATGCAGATGCATCAGTTATCGATCGTATCGAAGCAATCACAGGCAAGAGACCTGCTTTTTATCAGATCGATGTAGCTGATAAGGACAGAGTTAGAGCAATGTTCGAGTCAGAGGATATTGATGCGGTTATTCATTTTGCAGGATATAAGGCAGTAGGCGAATCAGTAGAGAAGCCACTGGATTATTATAGAAATAACATCGATACAGCACTGACTGTACTCGAAGTTATGAAAGAATATAACTGTCGCAAGTTCATCTTCAGTTCATCAGCAACTGTATATGGCACTTCAGACAAGGTACCTTTTGTTGAGACAGCAGAAGAACTGGGTTGCACTAACCCTTACGGCTGGACTAAGTTCATGATCGAGCAGATTCTCAAAGACACTGCCAAGGCTCATCCAGCACTTAGCGTAGTGCTCCTCAGATACTTCAACCCAATCGGTGCTCACGAATCAGGCATGATCGGCGAGAAGCCAAACGGCATTCCTAACAACCTTATGCCTTACATCACTCAGACTGCAGCTGGCATCAGAGCACAGCTGAGCGTATTCGGTAACGATTATCCAACACACGATGGTACTGGCGTTCGTGACTATATCCACGTTGTCGATCTCGCAAAGGGTCACGTTGCAGCATATGAATACAGCCTCAAGAACGAAGGCTGCGAAGTATTCAACCTGGGGACTGGTATTGGCTACAGCGTACTTGATATCGTTAAGGCATTTGAGAAGGCTAACGGCGTTCCTGTTCCTTACGTTATCGCTGAGAGAAGAGCAGGCGACATCGCAACTTGCTACGCATCAACTGATAAGGCAGCTGAGAAGCTGGGTTGGAAGGCTGAGAAGTCAATTGAAGACATGTGCAGAGACGCTTGGAACTGGGAACAGGGCGAGTGGAGCAAGTAACATTTGGGAGACGGAGGCACGTTGTTGAAAATTAAGGGGCTTTAGTGTATAATATATGCACGATTTTTGTAAATTATTTAGGGGAGAAACACTATGTGCGGAATAGTAGGTTTTATTGGCAATCAGCCAGCAGCACCGATCATTCTTGACGGTCTTGCTAAGTTAGAATATAGAGGATACGATTCAGCTGGTATCGCTGTTAGAGACGGGGATCAGCTGGCAGAAGTAGTTAAGTCAACAGGTAAGCTGATTAACCTGGCTGAGAAGACAGATAACGGTAAGGCTCTCAAGGGCAACTGCGGTATCTGTCACACTCGCTGGGCTACTCACGGCGAACCAAGCAGAACTAATGCACATCCACATGTTAGTGGTAA
>JAGHTQ010000055.1 GCA_018065295.1 Candidatus Colimonas fimequi
CTTCTGATGGCTCGAACTGGCCGATTTCAGCCCATACTGCATCAAAGAATCCAACGTTTGGCTTCTCAACACCGATAACATCTGAAATAAATACGTTATCAAAGAGTTCACCAAGGCCTGAGTTTGTCAGCTTCTTGTCCTGGGCAATCTTAGTACCGTTAGTAACTGCGCACTGGAGCACTTCTGCCTGCAGGGCCTTAATTGTCTCCACGGCCCCATCGTAGAACACGATTGTGTCGCCAAGAGCCAGCTGGTACCTATCGTTAAAGTCCTGAGACTTGCTTGTGTCCAGTCCATATTTTCCAAAGAATTCACGGTACCTACCAACAAGCACCTGTGGCTTAGTCATCTCGCCACGCTCAAGCGCCTGCCAGTGACGTCTGTTGATTACCGCGTAATCCGCCAGCATATCATCTGTGCATTCACCGAATCCGAATTCTTCAAATAATGTTCTGATTGCAACCTTCTCAGCTGCGTGAAAGTTAAGAAGTGTGCCATCAACATCCCATAAAACAACTTTTATCATCTATTTCTCCTTAATGCAAAGTCCTGCGCCAAGACGCATCTTTGTTCCGCCCTCACGTCTGTATGATACAAACAGTTCGGGCTCATGATATGTACAGTGTTCTGTCACTTCAATGTGCTCTGGGAGCACTCCAATGTCTGTCAGTTCACGCTTATTTACACCCTTCAGGTCGATGTAATACTTCTCACCCTTTGGCACAGCGTATTCATCAATAAACGGCCAGCTTACTGCGAATTCATCGCGCACTTCTGGGCCAACTTCGAAACAGTCAGCACAGATTCCAGGGCCAATGAACACCTGAACGTCTTCAGGTCTAGTTCCGTATTCTTCGCCCATGACCTTAACGCACTTCGGTGCAATTCCCAGGTTTGTGCCACGCCAGCCAGCGTGAACAACGCCGATAGCCTCGTGCTCCAGATCATAGAAGAACACTGGCAGACAGTCTGCATGTACTGTTGTCAGGAGCACATTCTTCTGGTCAGTCACAACGCCGTCTGTATCTGGGATTCTAATTGATGCTCCCGTTTTTTCTCTGATAACTGCAATGTCATTCTTGTGAACCTGCTTAGGCCATACCAGCATGGCACCTTCAAGACCGAGTTCCTTAACAAGAGCCGGATTATCGTATGGTGAGCCATCTACCGCCGCACCTTTGTATGTGAAGAAGCCTTTAATTTCCTCATACTGAGGGAAAACTTCAAGATATGTCTTAGTCATCATTATTTCCTCATTAAGTCCTCTAACAGGGCTGTGCAGCCTTCTACAACGTCTTCGTATGTGTCGTCAAAGTTGTGTGTATACCAAGGGTCCGCGATGCTTCTTTCGCTGCCCGCGTAAGTCAATAACTTGATTATTTTGTGCTCCGGATCACCACCGCAGATGCGTGTAGTATTGCGCACGTTAGCATCATCAGCACATATAAGCAGGTCGTAGTAATCATAATCTGCAGGAGTCACCTGACGCGCACGTCTCTTCGTATATGGCACACCTTCCTGATCCAGCTTGCGTCTAGTTCTAGGATCAGTATCGTTGCCTATTTCCTCACGGCTTGTTGCCGCGGAATCTATTTCAAATAATTTGCCGACACCCGCCTTGTCAACCATGTCCTTCATTACAAACTCACACATGGTTGATCTACAGATGTTGCCGTGGCAAACGAACAGTATTTTTACCATATTTT
>JAGHTQ010000243.1 GCA_018065295.1 Candidatus Colimonas fimequi
ACTATTCCTTACTTCAACTTCGAAGTACCTACTGAACTTCCAGGCGTTGACCCTGCAATCCTCGACCCAAGAGATACATATGCAGACGCAGCAGAATGGAATGCTAAGGCAGAAGATCTGGCTGGCAGATTCATCAAGAACTTCGCTAAGTACGAAAACAACGAAGCTGGTAAGGCTCTCGTAGCAGCAGGGCCACAGCTGTAGTTGCTCACGAAAACCAAGAACGCATGGCACATGCCATGCGTTCTTTTTATGCGATACCAAATGTCATCCTTTCGCGCGAATATGACTATCAAAAGGATGACACTCTCGTATGTTCCACGGTTTATGTCACCAACCGTCAGCCTTTTCACCGTTCTTTCCAAGCAAAAGGATGACATCCGTTAAGAAATGTGGCCCCAAAATGAGTAATTATAAAAAAAGTCATCCTTTTACCCGGATACAACTTTCAAAAGGATGACATCCTCTTGTGTTCCACGGTCTATTCCATCGATAGTCATCCATTTATCACGCTCAACTCACGAAAAGGATGACAGTTGCCCGTCTAAACTAAAAGGACGTTGCAACAACTACAACGTCCTTCTTTATCGCCTATTCTTCGTCTTCCTCTTCTCGTATTAGTTCTGCCACTGCATCTAGATCGATGGTCAGATCTCCACCGAAAATGAGCATGTCATATTCACCTTCCAAAGGAATAATTTCTGGTGATGTTTCCTTGGTGAAGTCGTATACCATAAGAATCTTCTTGAAAGGATCTATAATCCAATACTCTTTCACGCCTCCCTGCAAATACTTATTGCACTTCCTGATGTAGTCTCTGCTACTACTCCATTTAGATACAACCTCCAAGCAAAACTCTGGCGCGCCTTCTATATTTCTTATCTTCTTATTCTTATCATTGCAGACTACGATTACGTCTGGCTGAAGCATATTATGATCGTCCTTGAGTATACGTACATCAATTGGACTGGCATATACTCTGCACTTGCGCTTTGTTGCCTTGAGGAATACATTGATTTGTGTGACCATCTCGACAACAATATCCTGGTGAATAACACTTGGTGCTCCCATATCATAAAAAACGCCATCAATAAGTTCACATCTGCAATCGTGTGGAAGCTTATAGTAGTCATCGATTGTGAACAAATCTTTCTTACCATATGCGAACACTGTTTCTTCGACTCTCACTGGTGCCGATGCCGCTTCGTCCAAATATTGCAGGTGCTCTGGTGCAATGGCATTCATATCGTAAACATAATTCTTGCCCTGATACAGCGATTCATCTTCTTCGAACACCCTGTCAATGGCCGCCATTGTAGCAACACGCGGGTGAGAAGTCTCTCCCGAAAAAATCTTGCGCACAGTACCCTCGGGTACACCACTGTACTCAGCAATTTGTCTGATACTGTAGCCGCGCTGCTCCTTTATCATTCTCATCTTGTCCAGATCCATTTCAAAATCTCCTTCCTTTATCTCAACACCTTTTATTGAATTTTATCCCATCTCGCGTCCGTTGTCTACCGCTTTTACCCGTTTTGACCCGTTTATCCCCAGCAAAAAGGACCAGGTATTTCCCGGTCCTCTCGTCTTACTATATATCGCTATTCTGCATTCTTAACCTTCATAATAGTCTTCAGTCGATCCACCATACCGCCTGATTCCAGCTCTTCACGGTCGATAACTGTGATGCCAAGCTGCGCCGCCCTGTGGCGAGTAGCAGCGTTGCAGTATTCAGTAGTTACGATAGCTGCCTTAGCACCTTTGCCCCCGAAGCGGTCGCGGAGAATTGCCAGCTCATTAAGGGCCTCAGTCTTGATCTGAGTTGCCTTGCAGCTGATGAAAAGTGGCACGATGCCGCGAGTGGCCATAGCGTCGATTTCGTTACTAACGCTATCTTTCTCGTTAGTGCCATCCCAGTCAACGATAGCCGAACTGATTACGTCATTGAAGATGCCCGCGTCGATACACTTCTTGTATGTGTAAAGTTCCAGGAAACTGCCCACGTCACGGAGCCAGTTTCTAACTGTTTCGTCCACGAAGTCAAATGCAACAGACTCGTCCTTCACAATGTGAAGATTCTTGATGAATCCCAGTTCCTCAAGATCATGCAAAAAGTGCTCGTTAGCATATATCTGTCCGCCCCGCTCGCCCTTCTGATAGTAGCTGCCGCTTACGTCCAGTCTGATTGGCTCTTCGAAGCCCAGCTGTGAGATTCTCTGCATGAAGTTAATGTCGCGAGCCCAACCACGTCTATCGTTATCGAATACCTTGTAAAAAGCTTCGTATTTATCCATGTACTGGCCGAGAACATTGTTGTCTACGCGGCCTTTGCGAAGCTGGCCACCGGCCATCTTGAAGAAGTCCGCTACGCTATATTCAAGTTCACACACCTTGTCAGCTGCGAAGTCAGCATTGCTGATGTTGTAGAATGTGTTCTTCTTGCGTGAGTATGTGAATACTGGAACGTTAGAAGTCTTGGCGAACATGCCAGCAGCAACAAGTGCTGCGTCGCTTCCGCCTGTAACGTCCAGGGCGCAGTCCAGGTATTTCTCGGCAATTGATACCAGCTGCTCGTACATCTTATCAGCCTCGTACTTGCCAACACTGAGGAATTCCACCTTCACTGAGAGTCCTCTATATGTGAAATAGTCACGAAGCTTAGTCAGCATCTCCTTGTTATCTGCGATTTCTGGCTCGCAAAGGTAAATAGCGGTCTCCGGCTTAAAAGTCTCCACGCCAATGACGTTTTCACTTGCTCTCTCGTCGTACAATTCGATTAAAGTCTTCATAATTGTTACCTACTTGATTCCGTAGAATCTCTTCGCATTTTCTTTAGTAATACGTGCTACCTCTTCGTGTTCCATTCCCTTTATCTCAGCGATTTTGTCCACTGTGTATTCAACGTATGGAGATACGTTCTTCTTGCCACGATAAGGCACTGGTGTCAGGTACGGAGCATCAGTCTCAACCAAAATGAAATTCGCTGGAATTGATGCTGCAACTGCGACAGTCTTACGGTTATTTTTGTATGTTATTGGGCCATCAATGCCGATGCATGCGCCCAGTTTAACGTACTGCTTAGCCAGCTCTGCGCTTCCTGAAAAGCAGTGGATTACAACACGTGCGTCGTCGATCTCGCCGGGAGCACCGCTTACAAAACCTGTGGTGTCAGGGCGCTTAGGAAACCATGACTTACGCTCATCGGAGAATGCTCCCTCTTCTTTGAGGATATCCATTACTTCCTGGTCCGCTTCACGGGCGTGAATAACGATTGGCATCTTCAGTTCGTTAGCAAGGCGAATCTGCTCCCTGAACCAGCGGCGCTGATTGTCTCTTGCGGAGTGGTCATAGTGAAAGTCCAGACCGATTTCACCGATAGCGCACACCTTATCTTTGCTTGCAAGAGCCTTGATCATGTAGAGAGTCATCTCGTCCATGCTGTCAGTGTCGTGTGGGTGCACACCAACTACTGCATAGCACCAAGGATACTTGGCTGCGTGGTCAACAGCCAGCTTGGAACTTGCAAGGTCAAAGCCGATATCAGCAACTAAAGCTACCTTTGATTCTTCGATCTCAGCCGCCAGCTGCTCCACGATTTCCGGTGTGTTGTCTTCGTTGTTTAAATGAGTATGTGAGTCAAAATACATAGTCTCTTCCTTTTGTCTATTTATAAGTATCGGGCGGTCATGGACCGCCCGGTTTCA
>JAGHTQ010000009.1 GCA_018065295.1 Candidatus Colimonas fimequi
TTCCAGGCAAGAAGAGCTAACATCAGATTCAAGAGAGAAGGCGCTAAGAAGCCAGAATTCGTTCACACTCTCAATGGATCAGGTCTTGCAATCGGTAGAACAACTGCTGCAGTTCTGGAGAACTTCCAGCAGGCTGACGGCTCAGTAATAATCCCAGAAGCACTGAGAAAGTACATGGGCGTAGACAAGATCGAGGCTAAATAGTTGCCAATGAAGTCTATCAATTCTGTAATCAAGAGGCACAAGAGGCTATTTTCGGTTGCACTTGCAGTCGTGGTTGCTTTTGCAGCATCAGTAATCTGCCTGGCGATTACTTCACCTTACGCCGTTTATGCGGACGGCACCAAGGTGAGAAATCCCTATGCTATCGTAGCAGGGGAGAAGCAGGTGGCACTGGTAGCTGATGAGAAGACAGCACAGACTGTAATTGCAGAGATAATGGACGACTATACACCCAAGGGTTCCCAGATTAACGAAATCGTAGTTGACGAGCAGCTGTCAGCGTCAAAGGCAAGCCTGTCAAGAGGCGGCCAGCCGGACATCGTAATGACAGGTGCTGAAGCGGTTAACTACGTGGAGACTGTCAATAAGAGCGACGACCCAATCTTTTGCGTGACGGTTACATCGGAGCAGGGCGCAGTTGAGAGTATCGACAGAGAAATCACCGACGAGGACTCTGACAAGATGTACGAAGGCGAGACCAAGACTAAGGTGGAGGGCGCCGACGGTGACAAGGTTGTCGTTGTGCAGACAGTGTCTGTCAACGGCGAGAAGGTTTCGACTCAGGTTGTGGACACCACAATCGTAAGGGAAGCCGTTAACTCCATCGTCTACAAAGGTACCGTTAATAGGAACTCATATATTGAAGGCATCGTCCTTGGCAGCGGTAACGGCAAAAGCGTTGCGTCTTACGGCATGCGATACATCGGCAATCCGTACAGATACGGCGGCACAAGCCTTACTGGCGGCATCGACTGCTCGGGTTTCACTCAGGCGATTTTTAGAGCCTACGGGGTGAGACTTCCGCGTACATCAGCAGCCCAGCGCAAGGTGGGCAAAGGCGTCTCCTATAGTGACGCCAAGCCTGGCGACCTGATCTGCTACAGCGGCCACGTTGCCATTTATATCGGCGGCGGCAAGATTGTCCACGCGGCTACTCCTAAGAGAGGTATCTGCGTATCAAGTGCCAAGGGACCGGGCAAAATCCTCACGGTGCGTCGTGTAATAGAATAACTGCATATATATGAAAGAATTTATTTAAGACCTCGCAGTATGCGAGGTCTTTTTGCGTGGGGTTACTATATATTGGTGATGGCACGTGGGAGATATTAACAGTTGATAAATATTAACTTTAAAGTGGGTTATAGATGCAAATTATGTGTGGCATTGGTGTTGGATTTGTGATATATTAAAGGCTGTCTAGGAATGTCTAGGTCATTTTTTGGTGCAATGACATTCGTAATAGACATTGTAAATAACATATCTCTTGAGGAAAATGCTAAAGGAAATTTTCGGAGAAGGGCCGGCAACGCCGCCTGAACTCTGAAATGAAAGGAAGGTTTTGACAATGGGACAGAAACATCTGAATAGCGTTCATGTCGACCACTTTAAGAACACTGCAGCGTGTGCGACAGAAGTTATGCCTATTCCTGAAACTGTCTGCATCTCAATGTCACAGCACATCGGCGCTCCTTGCAAGCCACTCGTTAAGAAGGGTGACGCAGTTAAGGTTGGCCAGCTGATTGGTGACACTGATGCATTCGTAAGTGCTCCTATTCACTCAAGCGTATCCGGAACAGTTAAGGAAATCAAGACTATGAGAAACATCATGGGCGGAAACGACCAGATGGTAGTTATTGAAACTGACGGTAAGCAGGAAGTGTCAGAGGACGTTAAGCCACCAGTAGTTGATAGCTTTGAAGATTTCATCAAGGCTGTAAGAGCTAGCGGATTAGTAGGTCTGGGTGGCGCATCATTCCCTACTCACATTAAGTTAAATCCTAGGAACGCTGACGAATGTCACGATCTGATTGTTAACGCAGCAGAATGTGAACCATTCATCACATCAGACCACAGACTCATGCTGGAAAATGCTGATTCAATTCTGGACGGTATGGAAGCAATCATGAAGTGGATCGATCTGGATCATGGTTACCTGGGCGTTGAATCAAACAAGCCTGATGCTATCGAGAACCTGAACAAGGAAATCGCAGCAAGAGGTCTGTCAGACAAGATCAAGGTTCACGTACTGAGATCAACTTACCCACAGGGTGCAGAACGTGTAATGATCTACGAAGTTCTTGGTAAGACAATGAAGGCTGGTGAACTCCCTGCACAGCACGGAGTAATCCTTTCAAACGTTACTACTATCGCATTCTTAGGCCAGTACCTGAAGACAGGTAGACCTCTTACTACTAAGAGAGTAACTATCGACGGTAGTGCAGTAGCTAACCCTAAGAACATCATCGTTCCTATCGGTGCTCACATTGCTGACGTTATCGAAGCATGTGGCGGCTACAAGGCAGAACCAAGAAAGATCCTCATGGGTGGTCCTATGATGGGTAGAGCAATCTATTCAGACGAACAGCCAATCGTTAAGAATAACAACGCTATCCTGGCATTCGCATTCGAAGGCGACGCTAAGCGTTTTGATATCAAGGAAGAAACTGGATGCATCAAGTGCGGACGTTGCGTAAGCGCTTGCCCATTCAAGCTGATGCCAGTATCAATCGCTGCTGCTTACGATGCTAAGGATGCAGCTAAGCTGGACGCACTTCAGGTAATGCAGTGCATGCAGTGTGGTAGCTGTTCATACATTTGCCCTGCTAGAAGACCTCTGGCATT
Source organism: Candidatus Colimonas fimequi (assembly GCA_018065295.1). GTDB lineage: Bacteria > Bacillota > Clostridia > Peptostreptococcales > Anaerovoracaceae > Lentihominibacter > Lentihominibacter fimequi. The sequence goes on from JAGHTQ010000009.1 coordinate 2,845, forward strand.
TATCAACCAGATGGCTAAGGGTGTTGTAAAGGAGGCGCAGAGTAAGTAATGGCAAATAAGTATCATTCAAATCTCGTTGTATCAGCATCACCACATATGGTCTCACCTACTGATACAACTAAAATCATGGGAACTGTTATGCTGGCTCTCGTTCCAGCACTGGCAGTTGGTGTATATCAGTTCGGAATCAGAGCTCTCGTACTCACAGTAGTATGCATGGTAGCTTGCGTAGGTTTCGAATATCTCTTCAACATGATCATGAAGAGAGAACAGACAGTTGGCGACTTATCAGCAGCTCTTACAGGTCTTCTCATTGCCCTGAACTGCCCATCAAGTCTTCCACTGAACATCGCAATCGTTGGTTGCTTCTGCGCTATCATCGTAGTTAAGCAGCTCTTCGGTGGTATCGGTCAGAACGTAGTAAACCCTGCAGTAACTGCAAGAATCTTCATGTTCATCGCATTCGCTACAGAAATGACTACATGGCCACTTTCAAGAATTTCACATGTTACAGAAGCAGTTAACCCTGATGGCATCACTGGTGCAACAGCACTGGGTCAGCTGGGTCACGGCGACGGAACTCTGGCTTCAGTTGAATACTCAAATCTGGACCTGTTCCTGGGTAACTGCGGCGGATGTATCGGTGAAATCAGTGCAATCGCACTGCTGATCGGTGGACTCTTCCTGATCTGGAAGAAGATCATCTCACCTATCATTCCTGCAACATTTATCGCTACAGTATTCGTACTTGGCCTGATCTGGGGCGGCATCGACGGTGCTCTGTTCCACATCTTCGCAGGCGGCGTTATGCTCGGTGCATTCTTCTGTGCAACTGACTACGTAACATCACCTACACTCCCAATGGGTAAGGTTATCTTCGGTATCGGCTGTGGTGTTATCACAATGATCATCAGAATCTTCGGTTCATATCCAGAAGGCGTATCATTCGCTATCCTGCTCATGAACATTCTGACTCCATTCATTGATAACTTCTGCGAGAAGAGAGCTTTCCCACTTCCTAAGCCAGCGAAAGGAGGGGACAAGTAATGAAGAATAACAATACTTTTTCAGAAATGGTAAAGCCTGCACTGGTTCTGGTTTGCATCTGTCTGGCTGCAACACTGGCACTGGCAGCAACACATATGGTTTGTCAGCCTCTCATCGAAGAAAACGCTGTTAAGGCTGCAAACGAAGCTAGAGCACTGGTTCTCCCAGAAGGCGACAGCTACACAGAATATGATGGAACACTCGTAGAAGGCGTTATTGACTGCTACGTTGCAGACAATGGTGCTGGTATGACTGTTACTTCAGCATTCAAGGGTTTCGGCGGCCCTGTTAAGGTTATGACTGGTATCGACGCTAATGGCGCAGTTACAGGCGTAACAGTTACTGAACACGCAGAAACTCCTGGTCTTGGTACTAAGGATATGACTCCTGAATACCTGTCACAGTACAATGGCATTACAGAAGCATCAGCTTCACATATTAATGGCGATGCTGCTATCGATGCTGTTACTGGTGCAACTATCTCCGCTAACGCTATCTACCTCTCAGTAGGTGAAGCACTGGCACAGTTTAATGAATGTGGAGGTGTTAAGTAATGAGTAAATGGCAAACTTTCTCCAAAGGTATAATTAAGGAGAACCCGGTACTGGTACTGTTACTTGGCTGCTGTCCTACACTGGCTGTAACAACTAGTGCTGTTAACGGTCTCGGCATGGGCGTATCAACTCTGGCTGTACTCCTCTGCGCGAACATCGTAATTTCACTTTTAAGAAATATTATTCCTAGTAAGGTAAGAATTCCTTGCTTCATCGTAGTTATCGCTGCATTCGTAACAATCGTACAGTTCGCACTGAAGGCATTCATGCCTGCACTGGATGCTGCACTCGGTCTGTTCATTCCACTGATCGTAGTAAACTGTATCATCCTTGGTAGAGCAGAAATGTTCGCTTCAAAGAACGGCGTTATCGATTCAGCACTGGATGGCCTTGGCATGGGTCTTGGTTTCACACTGGCACTCGGCCTTATGGGTCTCATCAGAGAATTCCTTGGTAGTGGTACAGCATTCGGTATCGAAATCTATGCTCAGACTGGTATCACTCCTGCTGGTATCTTCATGCTGGCACCTGGTGGATTCTTCGTATTCGGCTGCATGATCGCTGCTGTAAACTACTTCAGCAAGGGCAAGGCAATTAAGAAGAGAGAATTCGCTTGCGAAGCTTGTCTGCTGGCTGACTCATGTCAGGCTGCTGCAACAGGCTGTGAAGGAAAGGAGGCTGACGCATAATGACTGCAATTTTATCAATTATGCTGGCAGTTATTCTGACCAACAACTATGTATTAAACCAGTTCCTTGGTATCTGTCCATTCCTGGGCGTATCAAAGAAGATCGACCAGTCTGTAGGTATGGGTGGCGCGGTAATCTTCGTAATGCTGCTCGCTACAGCTGTAACTTGGCCAATTCAGAAGCTGATCCTGGATCCACTGAACATCGGTTACCTTCAGACAATCGTATTCATCCTGATCATCGCTTCACTGGTACAGTTAGTTGAAATGACTCTGAAGAAGTACATGCCACCTCTCTATAAGTCACTGGGCGTATTCCTCCCACTGATCACTACAAACTGTGCAGTTCTTGGTCTGACTATCAACTGCATCAATGATGGCTATACTTACATTCAGTCACTGTTCTGTGCAATCGGCGCAGGTATCGGTTTCCTTCTCGCTATGGTTCTCTTCGCAGGCCTGAGAGAAAAGATCGAAAACAATACAGGAATCCCTCAGTGTTTCCAGGGTATTCCACTCGTACTTATCACTGCTTCAATCCTGGCTATGTCATTCATGGCATTCTCAGGTGTTGTTGATGGCATTTTCGGTTAGGAAGGAGGATACATAATGAGTACAATTTTTGTTCCTGCTATTATCGTAGCAGTAGTTGGCCTGATTGCTGGTATCGTCCTGACAATCGCATCAAAGATTATGTTCGTACCTGTTAACGAGAAGGTAGCTGCTGTACAGGAAGTTATGCCTGGTGCTAACTGCGGTGCATGCGGATTCCCTGGTTGTGACGGTTACGCTACAGCTCTGGGTGAAGGCGAAGTTGACGACGCAACTAAGTGTCCTGTTGGCGGCGCTGACCTGGCAGCTAAGATCGCTGAAATCATGGGTCTGGAAGCAGGCTCAGCAGATCCTGAAAGTGCAATGGTTCTTTGCCGTGGTCATAATCAGGCGACTAAGAAGATTATGGAAGACACTAGAATCCACACTTGTAAGGAAGCTAAGATGTTCTATGGCGGCGACTGGGCTTGCACACATGGTTGTCTGGGATATGGCGACTGCGTAGCAGCTTGCGGATTCGACGCTATCAGAGTTATCAATGGTGTTGCTGTAGTTGACAGAGAAGGCTGCGTAGGTTGTAAGGCTTGTGCAACTGCTTGTCCACAGAACATCATCGCAATGGTAAGCAAGAAGAAGATGGTATTCGTAACTTGCAGCTCAACTGATAAGGGCGCTGTAGCTCGTAAGGCTTGTGACGTTGCATGTATCGGATGCATGAAGTGCCAGAAGGCTTGTAAGTTTGACGCTATCAACGTTGAAAACTTCCTGGCTAAGGTTAACTTCGACGCTTGTAAGAACTGCGGTATCTGTGCTAAGGAATGTCCAACTGGCGCTATCGTTAACCTTCGTAAGAAGGCTCCAGCTAAGCCAAAGATGACTCCAGAACAGATCGAAGCAGCTAAGGCAGCAGCAGCAGCTAAGAAGGCAGCAGCAGAAGCAGCTAAGGCAGAAGAAGCTCCTAAGGCTGAAGCTCCAGCACCAGCTCCAGAAGCTCCTAAGGCTGAAGGTTGGTCAATGGATAAGGTTCCTGAACTCTACACTAGCAAGAA
>JAGHTQ010000049.1 GCA_018065295.1 Candidatus Colimonas fimequi
ACAACCGATGAGGTGAACTCCATCTGTTCGCCGTAGGCCGGTCTATCAGTGAGCGGGCCCACCTGGTTGATGATTGAGAGTGCTGCGCCGACTGAAGTCACTGCGCCGCAAACGCCCCAGAATCCGCACATTGCGCCAGGCATTGCCATTGCGCGCTCGCCCATCTGATCGAGGTCCAGTTCAAGATCAATGCTGCGAGCAGCGCCGTCGCCAGACGCAGAACCACCGTCGCCAGACGCAGAACAGACGCAACTCCAGACGCAGAACCGCCACCGGCATTCACAAACGCCCGAATAAATGCGGCACCATCAAGAAAATGATGAGCTGGACCGTGCATATACATGAAGTCCTCGGCCATTACCGACTTGGCGATCTCAACGGGATCGGTTGATGTGGCTGCCATCACCCGCTGGCGAATAGCCGCAATCATATCGTCCCACTGGAATGGCTCGTCCACCAACTCAAATCTATATTCTTGGGAAGCCGCAGGATACTTTGCGCGATCTACCGCCGAAACGAACATGTCCAGTGGGCGCACCCAAACCTTCGACGGATCAGACACGTCACAATAAACCACGCGAGACTCCCCCGTCTCCGTATCAACGCCGACGCTGAGCACCTTATACAAATTTCCTTTAAAATGTCTATATGTTTTACCGATTTTGATATCTCTCATGGCTATCACCAACTCCTGTCCATATTATCCATATTACACATATTATATCATATAAAGTTCCGATTAATCCTCACGCAGTTGCACATTTATGCGTTTTGGTTTATAATGTGTACTATATATAGAAATTTCGAGGTTATTTAGAATGAGTCTTACTAGAGAGCAATTCGACATTCTTGTAGCATACGCTACTGAAGACATAGTTAATGCCGGTAGTCTCCTCGAGTACACTCCATATGATACAGACACGATCATCAGAGTTCTCGATGAGTTATCCGAGTTAAAATACATCAGCAATAGTTATATCACACGTGCTGGTTTCGACGCTTTGGAACCATATCGCGCACGTAGAGCAGTCCTCATGGCTGCTGGATTCGGATCAAGACTTCAGCCAGTTTCACTTAAGACACCGAAGCCTTTGGTTGACGTTAATGGAACACGAATCATTGATACACTTATCAGTGCCCTTTATGCGGCAGGTATCGATGAGATCTACGTAGTACGTGGATATCTGGCTGAGAAGTTCGACATGCTGACAGACAAGTATCCGAACATCAACTTCGTTCACAACCCTATCTATGATAAGGCTAACAATATTTCATCAGTTATGTACGCCAGCGATCTTCTTGAGAACGCATACCTTCTGGAAGCTGACCTGATGCTCAGCAATCCGAAGATCATCAAGAAGTACAACTACTGCTCCAACTTCCTGGGCATTAAGGCTGACAGCACAGACGACTGGTGCTTCATCGTTAACGACGATAACGTCATCGACGAATGGAAGAAAGGCGGCGAAGGCGCAGGCTGCTATCAGGAAGTGGGCATCTCCTACTGGACTGAGGCTGACGGCGCACAGCTGAGAACCCACGTTAGAGATTCATTCAACGCACCTAACGGCGACGAGCAGTGCTGGGAGTTCCCTATGCTCATCGAGTACAGAGACCAGTATCATATCGAAGTTCGCGAATGCACACAGGACGACGTTGTTGAGATCGACTCATACGAAGAGCTGATTCAGATCGACGATTCATATCTGGACTTTTAGTTTTATGCAAAGGCGCCAACGCAACAAACAGCATATTAAAAGAGACGAAACATTGTTTCGTCTCTTTTTTATTACGGCCTTGCGGCCAAACCTTAAATATTCTTATTTATTCTACTGTAACACTCTTCGCCAGATTTCTTGGCTTATCAACGTCAAGGCCTCTAGCTACTGATACGTAGTATCCCAGCAGCTGGAGTGGAATAACGCTCAGGGAGCCCAGGAAGTGCTGGTCTACCTTTGGGATATAAGTAACGAAGTCTGCCTGGTCTTCGATTTCGTAGTGACCGTATGTAGTCAGACCCATCAGGTAGGCGCCACGAGCCTTACATTCTACCATGTTGGAGATTGTCTTCTCGTAAAGGTCGTCCTGAGTGAGAACACCGATAACCAGAGTGCCATCCTCGATCAGAGAAATAGTACCGTGCTTCAGTTCGCCAGCAGCGTATGCCTCTGAGTGGATGTATGAGATTTCCTTCATCTTGAGGGAACCTTCAAGGGAAATCGCATAGTCGATACCACGACCAACGAAGAATACGTCACGTGAGTTGCTCAGCTTAGCTGCGAACCACTGAAGTCTCTCCTTCTCCTCGATGATTCTATGAACCTTATCAGGAATTGATTCGATTTCGCTGATTAATCTAGCGTATTCAGCGTCTTCAACCTGACCGCGAACGTAACCGAACTGGAGTGCCAGCAGGTATGAAGCCACCAGCTGAGTTGAGTAGGCCTTAGTAGTTGCAACAGCGATTTCAGGACCAGCCAGAGTATAGAATACTGAGTCTGCTTCACGAGCAATGCTGCTGCCAACAACGTTAACGATGGCCATTGTCTTGATGCCCTTGTCCTTGGCTTCACGCAGTGCAGCCAGTGAGTCTGCAGTTTCACCAGACTGTGAAACGATAACTACCAGACCGTTAGGATCAAGCAAAGGCTTCCTGTATCTGAATTCTGAAGCCAGTTCTACGCGAACTGGAATCTTGGCGATATCCTCAAACACGTACTGAGCGGCAACGCCAACGTGCCAAGCACTACCGCAAGCTACGATGTAAATCTGAGAAATCTTCTGAATCTCTTCGTCGCTGAGACCAACGCCGCTCAGGTCGATCTTGCCGTCCTGAACTACTGAGTTGATAGTGTCCTTGATAACGCGAGGCTGCTCGTGGATTTCTTTGATCATAAAATGCTCGTAGCCATCCTTCTCAGCAGCTTCAGCAGTGAACTCAATCTTAACCAGTTCGTTCTGAACGATGTCACCGTTAAGGTCGTAGAATTCAACGTTACCAGCTGTCAGCTTAGCCATCTGGTGGTTCTGGATGTAGTAAACGTTGTCAGTATACTTGAGAATTGCAGGTACGTCTGATGCAACGTAAGTTTCTCCGTCAGCTACGCCGATGATCATTGGGCTGTCCTTACGTGCTACGTAGATTTCTTCTGGATAGTCTGTGAACATAACTTCCAGAGCGTATGAACCACGTACACGAACCATAGTCTTAGCGATAGCGTCGATTGGGTTGTGATAGTACTTATTGTAGTAGTAGTCGATCATCTTAATTACTACTTCAGTATCTGTATCACTGTAGAATACGTATCCGTTCTTCTGCAGCTTAGTCTTCAGTTCCTGGTAGTTCTCGATGATGCCGTTGTGAACGCCAACAACGCTTGAAAGAACAGGACCTGAACCTGAACCAGTACAGTTACCACTAACGTGTGGGTGTGCATTAGTTCTGCTTGGTTCGCCGTGAGTAGCCCAACGAGTGTGACCGATACCGCAGTTGCCCTTGAGACCCTTCCCGTTATCTGTCTTCTCAGCCAGGTTAATCAGATTACCTGTTGACTTAACTACTTCTGCCAGCTGATCCCCGGCTCTAACACCGATCCCTGCTGAATCGTATCCTCTATATTCTAACTTAGCAAGAC
>JAGHTQ010000138.1 GCA_018065295.1 Candidatus Colimonas fimequi
CTTCTGAACAACAATCTTATCAACGTTGATGTCAGTTACAGTTACCATCTGCTTACGGTCTGTTACTGCCTTGCCGTTGATTTTGATGCCGCCCTGGTCGATCATTCTGAATGCTTCACTGTTACTTGCAACTAGTCCAACTTCCTTAACCAGTGCAGCAACGCCGATACCTTCGCCTTCGAATACGGACTTGTCCATATCGAATGTAGGCATGCTCTCTACGTCAGCTCCGCCTGATGCGAATACCTTACGTGATCTCTCAAGAGCCTCAGTTGCCTTCTCTGTGCCGTGAACAAGTTCTGTGATCTCGAAAGCAAGGATCTCCTTAGCTTCGTTGATCGCTGAACCCTCTAGTGAAGACAGTCTGTTAACTTCTTCCATTGGAAGGAATGTCAGCATACGCAGGCACTTGTTAACGTCAGCATCGTCTACGTTTCTCCAGTACTGGAAGAAGTCGTATACAGATACTCTGTTCTCATCCAGCCATAGAGCTCCACCAGATGTCTTACCCATCTTAGTTCCATCGCTCTTAGTCAGTAGACCGAATGTCATACCGAATGTATCGATGTTGTCTCTCTTCTTAGCAAGGTGTGAACCAGCAATGATGTTAGACCACTGGTCATTACCACCGAACTGAGCCTTCAGACCGAAGTCTCTAGCCATTACGTAGAAGTCATAAGCCTGCATTAGCATGTAGCTGAACTCAAGGAATGTAAGGCCATCGCCCATTCTGTTCTTGTAGCAGTCAGCTCTTAGCATCTCATTAACATTGAAGTGTACGGAAATCTCTCTTGAGAATTCCATGAAATCCAGGTTACGCAGCCAGTCAGCGTTGTTGATGCTGATAGCCTTACCTGGTTCTGGCTCCTTGTTCTGGTGTCCAGGAACCATTACGCCTTCATTACCTTCATACTTCCATTCGTCGTCGAATGGCAGGAATCTCTCGAATAGAGTCTTGAAGTTCTTTCCGTTCTGGTCAATCTCTTCGAGAGTCATAATTCTTCTCATATCGTTACGACCTGAAGGGTCGCCGATCATTGTAGTACCGCCACCAACGAGCGCAACTGGAGTATGTCCGTACTTAAGCATATACATGAAGATGATAACCTGGATCAGATGTCCAACATGCAGACAGTCAGCTGTTGGGTCGAATCCTACGTAGAACTTAATCTTCTCCTCACCCAGCATCTTGCGAGCGCCTTCTGGGTCAGTACACTGCTCAAGCAATCCTCTTTCTACAAACACATCGTATACATTAGTGTGCTTGCTCACATTATCAGGAATAACTTTCATCGAACCTCTCCTTTTCATACATAAATACCTATTGCCTGTAACTTAATACAAGTGCATTTATTATACACCACTTCCATTTAAATGTCAGTTCTTTTTTGAGTTTTATTACCAAAGAATCGTCAATTCTAAAATGATTTTTGTGTCTTTTACTAATCCTGCCAAAAGAATAAGACAGCCCTCCGCAACCTTCCGACTGTCCATGCTTTCTTATTCTGCCTGCGCTGTACGCTGGTGTTATTCACTTCACTCCGTTAGAACTCCATCTCAAGTCCCGATCTCAGGTGCGCAAGTCATATCCGCACGCGTCAAGTCTGCACGCGTCGGCACTCACGCCGCGCATCCGCACTTACAGTCATACCACTCCGCGCTCCCTACGCCTCCATATAACTCACGAGATACATCTTGTCCGCACGCACAACAGCCACGCAGCATTCAACAGGCACCCTATCTTTGCTGAGTGTCACTGACTTAAAGCAGAATGCCAGATCATCATTATCTGCTTCGAGCTCTGCTCGCTCGTCGTCATTCAGAGTGGTTATGGATATTTTCTCATCAATGGTTGTCAAAGATATTCCGTAGACTTTCTCCATCGTGTCGTATAGCGATGAATGGTTGAAGTCGAATCTATCCAATCCTTCACACATTTTTACAGGCACGTATGAGGTCTCATAACTAAGTGGTTCGTCCCCAATGTATCTTACTCTTCTTAGATGGTATACTTCAGTTCCAAGTGACAGATCCAGCATCGTACTCACAGCGAGAGGCGCCTCAATCACCTGCATGAGAAGGGTACGGCTGTAAGTAGTATATCCATCCGCTTCCCATCCACTTGTGAATGACGAGAACCTTGAGGTATCATCACAGTATTTCCTTGGCGATACGAAATTCCCCTTGCCGTGCTGAGTATATATTCTATGTTCATTTCTTAGACGCTTAAGCGCAGTCCTTATAGTCTGCCTGTTCACATCGAATTGCTCTGCAAGTTCACGCTCAGACGGAAGTGGATCATTTGCCTTGAATACCCCGGATTCATGCAGGATTTCTATTTGCTCCTTCACTTCTTCACTTAACAGGTTTGAATACTTTCCCATGTCGCACCCCCTATGTCAAAGTAGTCGAGAACGTCATTGCACGCTGCGCAATATACGACCTTGTGTGTTCAATAACGCGCCCACCTGTCTCCGTTACCGTATTATGCAGCATGAAGACAGCAGCATTGTCCTCAACATCAAGGAGATTTGACTGCGGAGCCGTAACCCTGACAATTTCCAGAGTCTGCTTGTCCCTGCCCAGGTGGAACCCGCTTTTCTCGAACAACTCATACAGAGAACCGTTCTCGAAGTCATATTTATCAATGTTCTCTATCAGGTCATAAGGGACACGAGTATACTCCATTGCAACAGGCTTACCACTAGCGAGCCTCAGCCTGAAAAGTTCGAATATCAGACTATCCTCATCTATCCCGAAAATCTTCGCATACTTAACACCAGCTGGTCTAACAGCTGTGTGAATCACCTTATTTGACGGAAGCAGTCCCGATTCCCTAATAAAAGCACGCATGGACTCAAGCCCATCCATCGCAGAATTCATATCAGTTCTATTGACGAAAGTCCCCTTGCCCTGAACCCTCGTCAGGATTTCCTTGTCCACCAACGAGTCAATCGCCTTACGCACAGTCATTCTGCTGATTCCATACACATCGCACAACTCACGCTCAGACGGGATCATCTGGCCTGGTCTATATTGTTTTTTGAAAATCTTCTCCTCAATCAATTCTGCTAGTTGCAGATAGATTGCCTTCTCCTTTGTCAATTTCGACAAATTGCACCTCCTCGGCTCATTTGCTGGTCTATTTTATTACGGTCAAAAACCAGATACTGGTATAGTACCACCGTCCCGAAATTCATTACAATTATGCGGTTTCCCCAACTGGTACATTCAAATTATAAACCAAGTCCTTCGACAGCGCAAGTGGTATGCTCATTTCTCTAACTCATATTTTGTCATTTTGTACCAAAAAACAAATTTTAAGTGCTATATAACTTGGTATTGACTACCAAAACCTATTTTGGTATGCTTAAAAGCGCAAGATGTATGCGTGGTATCTAATAAGGAGTAACAACATGAAAGTAATAGGATACGGGGACAATGTTGTCGACAGATATATCAACAAGAACATCATGTTCCCTGGCGGTAACTGCATCAACTTCGCTGTGTACGCTAGCAAGATTGGAATAGAATCTTCATACCTTGGAATGTTCGGCGATGATAGAGAAGCAAAGTGGATTATGCATGCCCTCGAAGACTTAGGCGTCGACTATTCGAGATGTAGAGTTGAAGAAGGCAGCGTAACAGAACGCTGTGATGTCTCAATCACAGATGAAGGCAACAGGGTCTTCGAAGCATTTGACGAGAGAGAGAATCTTCACGACATCTATGTCCTGGATGACGACGATATCGAATACCTCAAGGACTTCGACCTCATTCACTGCAGCTGCTATGCCGAGGAGCTTAGCGAATTACCTAAGCTTGCAGACATGCCAGGACTATGTGCCTTCGACTTCTCAGAAGACGATGAGTACAGAACTGATGAGTATCTGAATCAGGTATGTCCTTATATGGACTTCACCCTCTTCTCATGCGAAGGCATGAGTCTAGAAGACAGAGAAGCACTTGCCAAGAAAGTACACGGACTTGGCGTAAAATATGTACTTCTAACAATGGGCCCTGAGGGGCAGATGTTCTTCGACGGAAATAAATTCTACGAGGGACAAGCTAAGCTTATTGAAGCAAAAGACACCATGGGTGCAGGAGATTCGTTTTTTACCGCATTCCTGATGAGCCTGCTCAAATCAGGATGGAATAAGACAACTCCTCCGACAGAAGACGCAATTAACACAGCCTTTGAATTCGCAGCAGACTTTGCTGCCAACAACTGCTTAGTTGATGGTGCATTCGGATACGCGTGTGAAATCTAGGCGCAATCACAGTTTATGCTTTATCCAGGAAGGAACAGAGAAATGGAAGAGAAAAGCACACGAGGTTATCAGGGCGTATTTGAAGCAATTAAGAACAACCTCAACTTCAAGGAGCACGATGCTCACACTAAAAAGATGGCAATCCTATGGGTTGTGTACATCATATTGGCAATTGTATGCGTAGCAATTCCTGCTGATACAATCTATGCCTCACCACTGACATTACTGCCTATCGGTGTAATGTTCGTATACGTAGTTGTAAGCCGCGACTTCATTCAGGGCTTCGTATTCGGCACACTGCTTGCTTATCTGTCATATTACAAGCTAAGCGGTGCTGGTGCATTCGTTGATGACATAACAGCAACTCTTGCCGATGAAGACACTATGTTTACGATTATGACATTCTTCATCTGTGGCGGTACCATCGCAGCACTTACAGATAGCGGAGCAGCTAAGAGCTTCGGTAAGTGGGTAGCAAGCAAGGTTAAAAGCCAGAAGCTCAGCCTGATTGTTACATGGCTACTGACTCTAGGACTATCAATCGATGACTACATCGACCCACTAACAGTAGGTACAGCAATGACACCTATCACAGATGCACAGCGCATCCCTAGGGAAGCTCCTACATTCATTGGCCGTTCATCAAGTTCAGCTCCAGGCCTGTTCTATCCAATGGGGGATTGGGCATAC
>JAGHTQ010000107.1 GCA_018065295.1 Candidatus Colimonas fimequi
GAAGCAATCTTATCGATTTCATCGATGAAGATGATGCCGTTCTGTTCGCAGTTAGTAAGAGCATCTTCTGTTACCTGATCCATATCGATCAGATTCTGAGCTTCTTCTTCTCTGAGAATCTTTCTTGCATCCTTAACTTTAACTTTCTTGTTCTTCATCTTCTTAGGTGCCATATCACCGAAGATGTTGCCGATAGCAATGCTCATACCTTCATTGCCCATATCCAGCTGGTTTGTCTTAGGAGCATCTGTCACCTGAATTTCAATGTACTGTTCTTCAAGAAGGCCTGCTCTAAGCTGCTGCCGAACCTGTTCTCTTGCAAGTTCAATATCTCTGCCTTCTTCTGAAGTCGCTTCCTTCTGAGCCTGCTGCTGTTCATACTGTTCCTTCTGGCTCAGATATCCAGCGTTACCCAGAATGAAGTCAAATGGTCCTCTGTTAGTATTATTTGCTGCCTTTTTCTTCTTGCCAGGAATGATTGCTTCGATAATCTTCTCTTCTGCGATTTCTTCAGCAATTGAATACTTCTCTTCCAGCATTGCCTGCTTAGTGATTCTGATTGAAGCTTCCATCAGGTCTCTAACCATTGAATCAACGTCACGGCCTACATAACCAACTTCTGTGAACTTAGTTGCTTCCACCTTAACAAATGGGGCATCCATAAGCTTAGCAAGTCTTCTAGCAATTTCAGTCTTACCGCAGCCAGTAGGTCCCATCATAAGAATATTCTTAGGTGTGATTTCTTCTCTCATTTCTTCTGAGAGAAGGCTTCTTCTGTATCTGTTTCTCAGTGCAATTGCAACTGATTTCTTCGCATTGTCCTGACCAATGATATACTTGTCCAGTTCTTCTACGATTTCTCTAGGTGTCATCTGATAAAGTTTATTTGCCATCATGCACCTCCTATAATTTCTCCACAGAAATGTGGTCGTTAGTATATACACAGATTGATGCTGCGATTTCGAGAGACTTTCTTACGATGCTCTCAGCATCAAGATCAGTGTTGTTATAAAGAGCATTGGCTGCAGAATATGCGTAGTTACCACCTGAACCGATTGCAACAAAAGGCTGGTCAGGTTCAATTACCTCACCATTACCTGAGATAACAAGCAGGTCATCCTTGTTAGCAACGATCATCAGTGCTTCAAGATTTCTTGTTGCCTTATCGCTTCTCCAAAGCTGAGCCAGTGCAACAGCAGCCTTCTTCAGGTTACCGTTATGTTCATCCATCTTAGCTTCGAACTTCTCTGTCAGTGAGAATGCGTCTGCAACTGAACCAGCGAATCCAGTTACAACTGAATTCTTGTAGATCTTCTTAACCTTCTTCGCACCATTCTTCATAATAGCAGTTTCGCCCATGGTAACCTGACCGTCACCACCGATACAAACATCGTCTGGACCTCTTCTTACTGCACATATTGTGGTAGCATGAAATTCAACCATTCTTCTAATCCTCCTTGTAGTTACACTCACTACTTGAGCACTCGTACTTCTCGCCCTTGCCAGGCTTCTCTGTCAGCAGGCTGCCACAAAGTGGGCACTTCCTGTTAACCGGCTTATTCCAGTAAGACTGCTGGCAGTCAGGATAGCCACTGCATCCGTAGAATATTCTGCCTCTCTTACTTCTTCTCTGGACGATATCCTTGCCACATGTAGGACAGCTAACACCAATGCTCTGAACGATTGGCTTAGTGTTCTTACATTCAGGATATCCCTGACATGCAGCGAATACGCCGAATCTGCCGTGCTTCTTAACCATTGGCTTACCGCACTTGTCGCAGATTTCACCAGTAGGTTCGTCTTCGAGCTCTACCTTCTGTATTTCCTTCTCGGCAATTTCAAGTTCCTTGCTGAAGTCGCCGTAGAATCCTCTGATAACATCCTTCCAAGGCTTGTCGCTGATTTCTACATCGTCCAGCTGGCTCTCCATCTGAGCAGTGAAGTCTGCATCAACAATCTCCTTGAAATACTGCTCGATCATCTCTGTTACTATGAAGCCCAGGTCTGTAGGTACAAGATATTTCTTGTCCTTCTTAACATACTTCCTGTCTGTAAGGGTTGCAACAATCGGAGCATATGTACTTGGTCTTCCGATTTCTTTCTCTTCAAGATCCTTAACAAGGCTTGCTTCTGTGAATCTTGCAGGTGGCTGAGTGAAGTTCTGTTCGCTCTTGATTTCGTTAAGAGCAAGTTCTTCACCTACTTCCATCTGTGGGAGCAGCTTGTTAAGATCAGCGTCCTTACCAGGTGGGTTGATCTTAAGGAATCCGTCGAAGAGCAGCTTGCTGCCAGTAGCCTTAAATGTATATGGGCCACTGCCGATAGCTGCGTTAACAGCCATGAATCTAGCTGGAGTCATCTGGCTTGCCATGAATCTGTTCCAGATGAGTCTATAGAGCTTATACTGATCCTTCGTAAGTGAATCCTTAATATCTTCCGGTGAAAGCTCAACGTGAGATGGTCTTATTGCTTCATGTGCATCCTGCACATCCTTCTTCTTATTACTATAAAAATTGTTTGAATAGTATTCTTCACCAATATTAGCCAGAATATAATCCTTAGCAGCCTGTCTTGCTTCGTCTGAAATTCTAACTGAGTCAGTTCTGATATATGATACAAGACCGATTGTGCCTCTGCCCTTGATGTCAACGCCTTCGTATAACTGCTGCGCTACCATCATTGTCTTCTTGGCAGTGAAATTAATCTTGTTTGAAGCATCCTGCTGCATGCTGCTTGTTGTATAAGGAGCTGCAGGCTTCCTGATTCTCTCCTTCTCGTCAAGGCTGTTAACTACGTACTTGCCCTGAGCAAGATCTGCCAGAATCTGATCAGCTTCTTCCTTGTTAGCAATGGCAAGCTTCTTACCGTTCTTCTCTGCCAGACGAGCTATGAAGCTCTTGCCCTTGTTAAAGAGAGCATCGATTGTCCAGTATTCTTCTGGGACGAAGTTTCTGATCAGGTTTTCTCTGTCGCAGATAATCTTAAGTGCAGCGGACTGAACTCTACCAGCGCTGAGACCTGTTCTAACCTTCCTCCAAAGAAGCGGGCTAATCTGATAACCTACCAATCTATCCAGTACTCTTCTTGCCTGCTGTGCATCAACAAGGCTCAGATCAATTTCTCTAGGATTCTTGATTGCTTCCTTGATTGTCTTCTGTGTAATTTCATTAAATACGATACGGCACTTTGACTTGTTGTCAATTCCCAGCAGATATGCCAGGTGCCATGAAATAGCTTCGCCTTCTCTATCAGGGTCGGTTGCCAGATAAATCTTAGAAGCGTGCTTCGCTTCCTTCTTCAGTTCCTTAATCAGGGAACCCTTACCTCTGATGGATATATACTGAGGCTCGAAATCATTATCAATATCTACGCCTAATTTGCTCTTCGGTAAATCTCTAACATGGCCTACTGATGCCATGACCTTATATCTACTTCCAAGGAATTTTCCTATTGTTTTGGCCTTCGATGGTGACTCTACTATGACTAGTGTTTTTTTAGCTGTAGCCATGGAAACCCCTTCCTAAACTCAAATATAACTTCTATAGTTGTTGATTATATGTAGTTTTTCATTTTTTTGCAACGAAAAATTTACCCAGCTCATCGAAAACGATTCCCTTCAGTTCTAACACCGTAAGTAATTTGCTCACAATATGAGGTGCCATTCCTGTGACGAAACACAGTCCGTCCACGGTCATTTCCCCTCGTTCGACAAGTACGTCGTACACTATTTTTTCGCTGTCGCTAAGAAGCACCTGGGCTTCTTCTTCATCAATTGGATCAATGTTAATCGTATCAAAAAGATCGCCTACAGTTAGAATCGGTGTAATTCCTTCCTTAATAAGTTTATTGCTCCCAAGATTATACTGGCTGTCGATATTTCCCGGCACTGCAAATACATTTCGCCCTTGTTCCATGGCAAGCTCCGCCGTAATCATGGAGCCACTTCGCACTCCAGCCTGCACAACGATGGTGCTTTCGCTAAGTCCGCTTATTATCCTGTTTCTCTGAGGGAAATTGTACCACTCCGGCTTAGTTCCCGGTTCAAATTCCGATATGATAAGGCCCTCCCTGGCAATCTGATTCCTAAGTTCCCAGTTATTCTTGGGATAGCAGACATCAACACCGCAGCCAAGGACTGCAATTGTCTTCCCCTCTACGTCTAGTGCCCCTGCGTGGGCGCAGGAATCGATGCCTCCTGCCATGCCGCTTACTACAGTTATCCCCCGCCTTGCAATCTTGGAACTTATCTCTCTAGAGATAGTTCTCCCGTAAGGCGTCGTTTTCCTCGATCCTACAATGGATATCGAACGGGTCCCCAGAAGTTCCAAATCACCCACGCAAAAAAGTCTCTCGGGACAATCCTTAATCTCCCGCAGCATCTGCGGGAAACACTCGCTATATTTATCTACTATTATAATGTTATTATTTGACATCTCATCAATCTTCATTCCTGTCTCTACCCCTTAGTTCTATACATGAGCGCCTCCGCCACGTGATCGTCTGTTATCATTTCGCTGCCAGAAAGGTCAGCAATGGTGCGCGCTATCTTGATAATTTTGCAATATGCTCTCATGGTCAGATTCATAGACGCGAGAGCATCC
>JAGHTQ010000189.1 GCA_018065295.1 Candidatus Colimonas fimequi
GTGTTGTCTTCGTTGTTTAAATGAGTATGTGAGTCAAAATACATAGTCTCTTCCTTTTGTCTATTTATAAGTATCGGGCGGTCATGGACCGCCCGGTTTCAACTATTTATTCAACAGCGTTGCCATCTTCTGCGTCTGTAGTCAGCCAAGCAAGTGATTCCTTACCGTCAACCTGGTTGTCAGCAAACAGAATCATGCCCTTTGATTCCAGACCTCTAAGCTTACGAGGCTTCAGGTTAGCAACAACAGTTACCTTCTTGCCTACGCATTCTTCTGGCTTGAAGTAGTTAGCAACACCTGATACGATCTGACGCTTCTCAGTTCCCATCTTAACCTGGAATACTAACAGCTTGTCAGCCTTAGGGTGCTTCTCAGCGCTAATGATTGTACCTACTCTCAGGTCCAGCTTAGCGAAGTCGTCATATTCGATTTCGTCCTTCAGTTCGAGAGGAATGTTTTCTTCCTGTGGTCCCTTCTGAAGTGCTTCTAACTCTTCGATTTCCTTGTTGATGTCAAGTCTTGGGAAGATAGGTGCTCCCTTGCAAACCTTGAGGCCATCAACCTGATCAAATACGAATGCATCGTCCCATGCAACTTCGCCTTCAACGCCCATCTGCTTGCGGATTTCAGCAGCAGTTGTGTGCATGAATGGGTGAATGAGAACTGATACGATTCTGATAGCTTCTGCCAGGTTACGGAGAACGTTGTCAAGACGTGGCTTGCTAGCTTCGTCCTTAGCCAGTGCCCATGGCATAGTTTCGTCGATGTACTTGTTAGCTCTTCTAACAACTACCCAGATTTCTTCCAGAGCCATGTTGAATCTGAAGTCATCCATGTAATTCTCAACCTTAGTTGCAGCGCCTGTAGCGATTGCCTTCAGTTCTTCGTCGAGAGCATCTACTGCGTCTGTAGCTGCAGGAATGATTCCATCGTTGTACTTCTCGATCATTGAAACAGTTCTTGATACCAGGTTACCAAGGTCGTTAGCCAGGTCGTAGTTCATTCTCTTGAGCATTACTTCGTTAGTGAATACGCCGTCCTGACCGAATGTGTATTCTCTCAGGAGGAAGTACTTGAGAGCGTCGATGCCGTATCTCTCGATAAGAACTACAGGGTCAACAACGTTGCCCTTTGACTTAGACATCTTGCCGCCTTCCAGCAGGAGCCAGCCGTGGCCGAGAACCTTCTGTGGGAGAGGCAGTTCCATTGACATGAGCATTGCAGGCCAGATGATAGTGTGGAATCTAACGATTTCCTTACCTACCAGGTGAACGTTTACTGGCCAGTACTCATTGTAAAGTTCTGGTTCGTCTGGGTAACCCAGAGCAGTGATGTAGTTTGTGAGCGCGTCAAGCCATACATAGATAACGTGCTTCTCATCGATAGGTACTGGAATACCCCAGTCAAATGTTGATCTTGAGATGCAAAGGTCATCCAGTCCCTGCTTAACGAACGCGATCATTTCGTTTCTTCTTGATTCTGGTTCCAGGAATTCTGGGTGGTTTTCGAACAGGTCAAGGAGCTTGTCTTCGTACTTGCTGAGCTTGAAGAAGTAAGCTTCTTCCTTAGCCTTCTTAACTGGTCTGCCGCAGTCAGGGCAGCAGCCGTCTACCAGCTGTGATTCTGTCCAGAATGATTCACAAGGTGTGCAGTACATACCTTCGTATTCGCCCTTGTAGATGTCGCCCTTCTCATAGAGCTTATTGAAAATAGCCTGTACTCTCTTAACGTGTCTAGGCTCTGTTGTTCTGATAAAGTCGTCGTATGAAATCTCCATTGTAGCCCACAGATCCTTGATACCAGCTACGATACCATCAACGTATTCCTGTGGAGTTACACCCTTATCTTCTGCGATGTCCTGAATCTTCTGACCGTGTTCGTCAGTACCTGTCAGGAATCTTACGTCGTATCCAGCCAGTCTCTTGAATCTAGCCATTGCGTCAGCCATAACTGTGCAATAAGTGTGACCTATATGAAGGTTTGAACTTGGATAGTAGATAGGTGTAGTAATGTAGTATTTGCCTTTATTGTTTGCCATTTCTTTTCTTCCTTTCATATCTATTGCGAATGGGCAATAGTTGATAATCGTACACTTTAGAATAGCATAATGGTATAATAAATTCAAGATTATCAACTATTGAGAGGCCAAACTATGTTAAATAAACAAGACGTTTACGAATACCTGAAGGCGACTGGTATCGACCATTATATTGTAGAGCATCCTGCCGTTTTCACTGTGGATGAGGTGGATCAGATAGAACTTCCAGAGAGAGAAACTGAGACTAAGAATCTCTTCCTTCGCGACGATAAGAAGCGCAATTATTATCTTCTGGTCATGGAGTCACATAAGAGAGCTAACCTGGCCAAGGTTCGCGAAATTCTCGGGTCCCGTCCTCTGAAATTCGCATCTGAGAAAGACCTTCTTGAAATCATGGGACTGCTCAAGGGTTCAGTTACTGCCCTTGGCATTTTAAATGATGAGGAACGCAAGGTTCAGGTGTTCATCGACCGATATTTCCAGGGCAAGCGCATTGCCTGTCACCCGAATGAGAATACAGCCACCGTATACATGAACACCGATGATTTGGTGAAGATAATAAAGGATCACGGCAATCCTTTGGACTATATAGATCTTGAATAACCACAAATGAAAAACTCTTTATGATGTACCTGCGCATCATAAAGAGTTCTTCTTATTTAATAACTTATCCCAAATTATTAACCCTTATTTTGTCTTCTTTGCCTTAGCTGATGACCAGCTTGAATAGTAATACTTGCCACCAACCTTGATGTATGTTCTAACGTGAACATAGTATGTTGTCTTTCTGCTAAGGCCCTTAATCTTCTTGTAATACTTAGTATATCCACTTACTGTGTAAGTCTTAACTCCTGTTGTGAACTTGGAGTCCTTAGCGATCTGTACCTGATATCCTCCGATTCTGTATGTAGGCATCTTGGATGTCTGCTTATACCACTTGGCAGTGATTGCACCCTTGGCAGCTGTCGGAGCCTTAATTGATGCGCCCTTCGGATTGATGTTAAATGATACGCTTCTTGTACCTGTGTAAGTTTCATCATTGAATGTTACCTTTGCTGTGTAAGTTCCAATATTCTTTCTTCCACTTGGGTAATTGAGAACGTATTCTGATGGATCAACTACTTCACCATCCGCATCAAGTACTGTTACATCTGGGTTCTTGACACTACCGTTATATGTGTAGTTGTATGTGCTAAGTTTAACTGTACCGTTAAACTCTATTGGCTGATCATTTGTCTGACCGTTATCGTCACCGTCAGAGTTATCTGCACCATCGCCACCGCCGATGTTACTGTTGTCACCAGGTGTTCCTGGAACAGTTACTTCATCTGAACCACCGTTACCACCATTGCCGTTTCCAACACCTGTTGTCGGCTGGTCGCTGCCACTGCCAGTTCCTGGGTTACCGCTACCGAATCCTGGAGTTGAAGGATTTGTTGGGTTTGTTGGATTAGCCGGCTGAGTTGTTGTTGGCTGTGTTGGGTTCTGAGTTGTTGGTGATGTAGTTGTTGGCGCTGTAGTAGTTGGCTGAGTTGCTGTTGGCTGTGTTGAAGTCTGAGTTGTTGGAACGACTTCAGCTGGGCCAAGGTACTGGAGGGCCGCGTAAGCGTCGATTGCGCCTGCGCTACCAGTTGACTTGCCGCGATTATTCGCGGATGTGTTAACTGGGTGAGCTGTCTTGTAAATTGCTTCCTTTGCACGGTCAACAGTGAGGCTAGGATGGTCAACCCAAAGGAGTGCCATGATGCCTGCTACCAGTGGTGATGCAACTGATGTACCTGACATGTACACGTACTTGCTGCCTGTGTATGTATTGATGCAGCTTGTACCAGGAGCACTGATGTCCTTTGACGCGTTGTAGTCTGACCACT
The DNA here is from genome assembly GCA_018065295.1 of Candidatus Colimonas fimequi. Lineage (GTDB taxonomy): Bacteria > Bacillota > Clostridia > Peptostreptococcales > Anaerovoracaceae > Lentihominibacter > Lentihominibacter fimequi. Next base: position 3,910 of record JAGHTQ010000189.1, read on the forward strand.
TAGCGTTAGTTCCGTTCTTCTCTAAAGCAGTTACTGAAACGCAGTCTGCGAAGTCCGAAGGGTAACTTGGGTCTGTAATCGGATTACCGCTTGCATCGCCGTTACCACCTGCGCATACTGTTACAACATTATGTTCGTCCTTCATCTCCTTGATATACGTTTCAAGAAGATCGTCGTAATAACCTCTTGTATATCCACCGAGACTCATGTTGATAACGTGAAGGTTTGTTACCTGCTTAGTCTCGATTAGATTGTCCAGATATGTGTATGCTCTGCAAAGTGAGCTTGAATAGCATGCACCGTTTGCGTCAAATACCTTGATAGGAATAACCTTGGCATTGTATGAAGTACCAACAACGCCTGTATCGTTATTAGCTGTCGCTGCGATCATGCCGGCAACGTGAGTGCCGTGACCGTTAGGGTCAGTACTTACGCCAGTTGTAACTGTTGTTGTTGATGTATCTGCTGCGTGAGTCAGATCGATGTTAGCCTTAAGGTCTGGGTGAGATGCTTCAACACCTGTATCCAGAACTGCTACTGAAACCTTGCCATTAGTCTTAGCAATGCTCCATGCGTTCTTAAGGTTAGCGCCGCAGTAGTTGTTAAATGTGCTGTCCCATGGATTGAGATAATGCTCGTAGCCAGCATATGTATCGTTAACTGATACAGCCATTGGGTCCATCTGCGTATCAGCAGACACCTGAATCTGGTCAACCAGTTCGTACTTCAGATCCAGCTGAACGTGAGCTACCTGTGGGTTCGCTTCAATTGCCTTCATTGTATCGTTGATGTCTTCGTAGTTAGTTACTGTCATTTCAACTACAGCGCCGTCACCTGCGATACCATCGCTGATTACTTCAACGTCGCTTACCTTAGCAGTCATATCCTGAACCAGTTCTTCAGCCTGCTCTTCAGCAACTTCCTGAACGTCTGCGTTTACCTTCTTCTCAGTAACATCGAAGCCTTCAGCCTTGATTTCCTTAGTGCATTCAGCGTTCTTCTCGTATACTACCAGGATCTGGTTTTCTTCAGTTCCTACGATTTCTTCTGCAAAAGTTTCAACGTCGCTCTCTTCAGTAACCGCCTCGCTGCCCTCAGTAGCTTCCTCTTGGTCCCCTTCTGCTGGCTGCGCAGCTTCAGTTTCTTCAGTAACTTCCTTATCATCAACAAGAAGCTGGTCTTGCTCGCTTGCAATTCCATATTCAGTTGTCTCGTCAGTATCAGCAAACACTGCCTGAGGTACCATAGTTAACACCATGATTGCGGCAATTATTAAGCTTGCTAATTTCTTAGGGTACTTCATTTCTTCACTTCCTGTTTTGTTGTCAGTTCTATACCAATTCTAAAATGTAACCATTTTGTAACCTAATTATACCTAAACGTAATCGCGATTTCCTTTTTTTTGATTAATTTTCAGACAATTTTACAGAATATGGGTTAAAATGTAACCAATATGTAACCTTTTGAGGCAATAAAAGACCCAATATGTAGATTTGCCATATTGGGTCGGTTTTTTGTTTATTTATTTTTTGTACTCTGGTCTATAAAGTCTAACCTTGTTGTACTGGATAATCAGATCAACAATATCTTCAATTTCTGCGAAGCCGCTGTCGATGCTCAGGCTGTAGTTCTGATGCTCTGCCCACTTACGACCTGTGTGATAGTTGTAGTAGTTAGCACGAGCTTTATCAGTATCCTTCATGACTTTTCTTACATCTTCTTCAGGAATTCCGTATTCCTGAACAGCACGGCGGATCTTATCCTCCTCTTCTGCATAGATGAAGATGTGGCTAGCTTCAGGAACGTTCTTGAGAATATAGTCGGAACAACGTCCAACGATAACGCATGAACCTTCGTCAGCAATCTTGCGGATAGTTTCGAACTGTGCCAGGAAGAATCTCTCATTAAGAGATAAGCTGTCTGGACCAGCGTCTCTAGTACCCATTACAGATGACAGACTATATAAGAAGGAATTTTTTGCTTTCTTATGAGCTTCCTGCATCATTTCTTTGCTGAAACCTGATTCTTCGGCAATTCTATCAAGGAGCTGCTTGTCGTAGAATGGAACGCCCAGTCTATCAGCAAGCCTCTTGCCTATAAGTCTGCCGCCGCTGCCAAATTCTCTACTTATTGTAATTATAGTTTTCTTCTCAGTCATAATTACACTTCCTTTCTAGCCAATGTACGTTTGTCTTCTATTATCTTCTATTAATAAGGCCGATGTCCTTTCTCATGTATGCACCTTCGAATGTAATGCGCTGAGCATTATCGTAAGCCTTAGCGCGAGCTTCATCGTGAGTTGCACCCATAGCAGTTACTGCCAGTACTCTGCCGCCTGATGTAACAACGTTGCCATCAGCATCGAACTTAGTGCCTGCGTGGAATGTAACTACGTCTTCATCAACATCGTCAAGACCTGAGATAACTTTGCCCTTCTCATATGAACCAGGGTATCCACCTGATGCCAGAACAACAGTTACTGCCTTGTCTTCCTTCCACTTGATTTCTACGTCAGCCAGCTTATTTTCTGTTACTGCTACGAAAATATCAAGAAGGTCGCTGTCCAGTCTTCTCAGAACTGACTGAGTTTCTGGATCGCCGAATCTATTGTTGAATTCGATAACCTTAGGGCCATCTTCGCTAAGCATGAGACCGATGAAAAGTACGCCCTGGAAATCAAGACCGTCTTCCTGGAAGCCCTTGAGTGTTGGCTCTAAGATTCTTTCTCTAATCTGAGCTTCGATTTCATCGTTGAAGAGAAGGCTTGGTGAGTATGTACCCATACCGCCAGTGTTAGGACCCTTGTCGCCGTCGAAGATTCTCTTGTAGTCCTGTGCTGATTCCATAGGAACGATAGTGTTGTGATCTACGAAGCAAAGCATTGAAGCTTCAACACCAGTGAGGAATTCTTCTACTACGATAAGGTCTGCAGCGTTACCGAATACCTTGTCGCCCATCATTTCTTCGATGGCAACCTTAGCGTCTTCTTCATTCTCAGGAATTACTACGCCCTTACCTGCTGCCAGGCCGTCAGCCTTGAGAACCATTGGATATCCGTAGAGACCAACGTTAGCAAGAAGTTCTTCCTTATCTGTGAATTCTTTATATCCAGCTGTTGGGATGTTGTGTCTAGCAAGGAACGCCTTAGTAAATGACTTACTAGCTTCCAGCTGTGAGCACTTAGCATTAGGGCCAAAAGTCTTAACGCCAACTTCTGCCAGAGCATCAACGATACCCATTGCAAGTGGTACTTCTGGTCCGATTACAGCCAGGTCAATTTCATTATCCTTAGCCCATGCGCATACACCTTCAACATCTTCTGCTCCTACAGGAACGCATTCAGCCACGTCAGCGATACCTGCGTTACCAGGTGCGCAGTAGAGCTTGTCGATTTTATCACTCTGTGCCAGCTTCCAGCAGATTGCGTGTTCTCTGCCGCCGCCACCAACTACTAATACCTTCATATTAATACTCCTTTGTGTAGAATGGCGTGCCAGGACTTCAGTCCTGGCATGCATCCGCTTTTTAATGATGGAAAAGTCTAATTCCGTTGAATACCATTACCATGTTGTACTTGTTAGCTGCTTCGATAACCTGGTCATCTCTGATTGAGCCGCCTGGTTCAACAACGTATTCTACGCCGCTCTTCTTAGCTCTCTCGATGCTGTCTGAGAATGGGAAGAATGCGTCTGATGCAACACATACGCCGCTAAGTGTATCAAGATATTCTCTCTGCTGCTCTTCAGTGAAAGGTTCAGGTCTCTCAGTGAAGTAGTTCTGCCAGATACCTTCAGCGCAAACGTCTTCTTCAGTCTTGTTGATGAAACCGTCGATTACGTTATCTCTTACTGCTCTTGGAGTACCGTCCTTAAATGGCAGGTTAAGAACTCTGTCGCTCTGACGCAGTGACCATGTGTCAGCCTTATCCCCTGCAAGTCTTGTGCAGTGGATTCTTGACTGCTGACCAGCACCAACGCCGATTGCCTGACCGTCTGCTACGAAGCAAACTGAGTTTGACTGAGTGTACTTAAGAGTAATAAGTCCAACCAGAAGGTTGTTCTTAGCATCTTCTGACAGAGCCTTGTTCTCTGTTACGATGTTAGCCAGAGCTTCGTCGTCCAGCTTGATTTCGTTTCTGCCCTGTTCGAAAGTGATACCGAATACCTGCTTAGTTTCCTGCTGGGCAGGAACGTATTCAGGATCGATAGCGATAACATTGTATGCGCCCTTCTTCTTAGCCTTGAGGATTTCAAGAGCTTCGTCTGTGTATCCAGGAGCGATGATGCCGTCTGATACTTCTCTCTTGATGATCATTGCTGTAGTCACGTCGCAAACGTCTGACAGTGCGATGAAGTCACCGAATGAGCAAAGTCTGTCAGTGCCTCTAGCTCTTGCATATGCGCAAGCGATAGGTGATTCGTCGAGACCTTCAATGTCGTCAACAAATGCAGCCTTCTTCAGTTTCTCTGAAAGAGGCTTGCCCAGTGCTGCGCCAGCAGGGCTTACGTGCTTAAATGATGCAGCTGCTGCCATGCCTGTAGCTGCTTTCAGTTCCTTAACAAGCTGCCATGAGTTGAATGCATCAAGGAAGTTGATGTATCCAGGTCTGCCGTTGAGAATCTGAATTGGAAGATCGCTTCCGTCATTCATATAAATCTTAGCTGGCTTCTGATTAGGGTTGCAGCCATACTTAAGTTCAAATTCTTTCATTATTCATCTCCTATTTCGCATTCGATTATGCGTTCTTGTTAATCAGTCTGCTTTCTTCTTCACCTGTAGCCAGGTCAGTGTAACGAACATACAGTGAAATCTTGTTATCTTCGTCCAGTGTATTCCAGATAGCATCAGTCATTTCGTCGATGTCATCAGGAATAGCTACTCTCTCAGGTTCGCCCTGGAATGTAGGGAGTGGATTGCCGTCAGTCACATAAGTGTGAATGAAGTGGCCAAGACCTGGAAGTGATGCATATGAATAAGTGAATCTGTTGCATGCAGTTCCTTCTGCATCAGCACTCTTAAGAATGCTCATTTCATATGTGAAATCGCCGTCTGCGAAATCCAGGCAGCTGCTGATTCTTGGAGTAAGGTTGGGTGGATCTGGTTCGAATTCTCTTACTGTCAGAGCCTGTGAAAAGCTCTTGCCAGCAGCCAGTCCATCGTAGATTGTATCAGTCTGGTCGCCGTTAGTAACGATCAGCTTATTCTCGAATCTGCGGATTGCAGCATAGATGATCAGGCTAGGATCCTCTACCTTTGAAGCGTCGAATGGTTCAGTGTAAACAGCGTCGTCCTTAACTGTGAAAACTCTGTTTCTGCTGTTAGCGCTTCTGCCCTGGATGAAGTAAGCGATAACTGCCTTCTTGCCGTCAGCGCTCTTACCAGTCATGATACCACGACCGCAGTAAGGGTTGCCCTTCTCCAGCTGCTCCTGGATTGTATTGATTGAATATACGTTCATGTACGTTGTCCTTTCTACTCTTTGCCGTTCCAGCAGTATGTGCAAAGCTTGCAAGGTTCAAGACCGATTGCTTCAATTACACCTTCAAGTGACTGGAATTCTACTGAAGTTACGTTCAGTTCCTTACGAATGCCTTCTCTCATCTTCATACCACGTTCGCTCTTAGGATCAAGGTATTCGTCGATGTACTTAGCAGCTTCTTCGCCTTCAAGCTCGTACATCTGTCTTCTTGCGATCAGTTCCATCTCACTGTTTGAACGTGAGAAGTTCAGGTACTTGCAGCCGAACATGATTGGTGGGCAAGCTGATCTCATGTGAACTTCTTCTGCACCGTTTTCGAAGAGGAAATCAACAGTTTCCTTCATCTGAGTTCCTCTTACGATTGAGTCGTCTACGAAGAGGAGCTTCTTACCTTCGATAAGCTCGTGAACTGGAATCTGCTTCATCTTAGCAACCTTGTTACGTTCGTTCTGAACTGTAGGCATGAAGCTTCTTGACCAAGTTGGAGTGTACTTAATCAGCGGACGTGCGAATGGAATATCTGATGCATTCGCATATCCGATAGCATGAGGTGTACCTGAATCAGGAACTCCGCCAACGTAGTCAACGCCTTCTGCTGATCCGATTTCCTTATCGAAGTCAGCCATGATATTACCGTTCTTGTATCTCATCATTTCAACGTTAACGCCTTCATATGATGATGTTGGGTAGCCATAGTATGACCAGAGGAATGAGCAGATTCTCATTTCTTCGCCAGCTTCAGCCAGAACAGTTACACCGTCAAGGTTAATCTCAACGATTTCTCCTGGACCTAATTCCTTGTATAATTCATAGCCCAGTTTCTGCTGTGCATAGCTTTCAAATGATACGCTGTATCCATCATCTCTCTTACCAACAAGAACTGGAAGTCTTCCAAGTCTATCCCTTGCAGCAATGATATTGCCGTTATCCCTCAGGATAAGAAGTGATACTGTTCCATCAATCTTGCTCTGAGCGTATTTGATACCTTCTTCGAATGTGCCCTTCTGATTAATAAGAGCTGCTGTAAGTTCAGTAGCATTGATCTTGCTTCCTGACATTGCATCGAAGTAGCCACCTGTCTCTGCCAGATATTCATCAATCAGTTCCTGTGTATTCTGAATCTTGCCGATCATTACCATCGCATAAGTTCCCAGCTTAGATCTCAGCATGATTGGCTGTGGGTCATAGTCACTGATGATACCAATAGCAGATGCACCGTGCATCTCGTTATGAATGTTTGAGAACTTAGTTCTGAATGGTGAGTTCTCGATATTGTGGATTTCTCTCTGAAGTCCTACATCTGTTGAGAATGCTGCAATACCACCTCTTCTTGTTCCCAGATGTGAATGGTAGTCAGTACCATAATATACATCTGATATTACGTCTTCTGTGCTGATAGCACCAAAAAATCCGCCCATTATTTACCTTCTTTCTTATATCTTAACACAACTTTATTTAATCCTTCTGCAAGGATTCTATGCTCAGTCTTGAGGACTCTGGCAGCCAGATCCTCTGGAGTG
>JAGHTQ010000068.1 GCA_018065295.1 Candidatus Colimonas fimequi
TACTTGAAGTTTATTCTTCTATCCAGACAGTACTGTCTTCCTGGGTGAATGTCAGTGTTTCTTCCGAAGTCGGCTGGTGGGAATCCATAGTGAATGAACATGTCATCAAGGATGCTCCAGTACAGGTTGCCAACTTCGAAGTTGATCAGTTCACCATCGGTTTCACTGGCATATACGATGCTATCTTCTGTATCGAACTTCCATGCAAGACCGCAGTGGTCTGAATGAAGATGTGTTACGAACAGGTCCGCCTGAGTAATTCCCAGTTCATCGAATGCTTCCTGAAATGCCGCTTCACACTCAGGACGATTGAAGCCTGTATCAATAACAAGATTTCTCTCACCTGTAATGATATATACATTGATATATCTCAGGGGATTATCAGGTAACGGCACCTGCTTGGTATATATATTATCAGCTAATTTCTGTAACATTATTTTCTCCTTATATTAACGATTCTCTCAAGGTCTATGCCAGCGTTAACCGCTCTTAAGAGACCTCCTTCGTAGCTTCCAACTCTCTCTGGTACATGAGCGTCGCTTGAAATAACGAACTTGGCATCAGTCTTGGCACAGATACCAAGCTGCACTGTGTTCAGCTTGTCGTGCTCCATATTTATCTCCATGAGAGTGTCAGTTTCTGCGCACGCCTTGGCAAGTTCCAGAATATCAACCCTGGCCTTATCACCAGGATGAGTGAGAATCTTCAGGTCGTTGCTATAGATGGCATTTAACATCATCTCAGTGTTCTTAATCATGAGAGATTTGCTGTTGAAGCCTTTGTACATGTCCTTCCAGTTCTCGGCGCAATAACCGTTGGCAAGGCCATAGTGGTAGCCTGCAATAACGTAGTCGTAATTAACGAATTCCTCTGGCGCAATGTCCAGTCCGTTTCCGATATTTATGATGTTGGCTTCCACTCCCAAGTGACCCGTGATGTCGTCGAATTCCTCATTTATCCCATCAACCATTTGGCGAATCTTCGGAACCTGCTCCCTGCTGATTCCGTGTTCAAGATTAGGCCCGTGGTCGGTAATTCCAATCTCCTTAAGGCCACGCTTTCTTGCCGCCAGCACGTTATCTCTAATTGTCCCAAGGCCGTGGGAATGCACCGTATGTGTGTGGTAGTCCACGGTCAAAATATAGTCCATTAATTATCTCCCGTTTTCTAATTTCTAGTCCCTAGTCAACCAAAAACTTGGCAACGCCTACATCTACCATCTTTGCCTTCATTCCGTGCATATCAACGTCGAATTTAGGGAATTCGTCGTTGATGATTCTACCAGCCGCTTCATAAAGAGCGTCGATTAAATCAGTTCCTACAGGGAATGTACTATGAGATGGATAAACTATGTCAAAACGTTCCTTCATTGACATAAGGCGCTTCATGCTCTGCATATATGCATGTATTTCTCTCTGAACGCCGAACATGAATATTCTGCCGTCCTGAACGATGTCGCCGCCATAAAGTGTGCGTGCGTTGATGTCGATAAGGCCAATGCTTCCTGGAGTATGACCTGGCAGCAGGACGATTTCAAGAGGTCTACCGCCTAAATCTATAATCTGTCCGTCTTCAACGGATACGAAATTACCTTCTCTCTTCTGAGTATTGTAGAAGTTTGAAGCTTCAGCTGCATGCATATAAAATTCCTCAAACTGATGGCATGCTCCAAGGTGGTCTGGATCTGCGTGAGTCACCAGATGCTCCAGTGGCAGATCAGTAAGTTCACGTACTATGCTAACAGCATCCTTTGGCTGCATTCCGCCGTCTATGAGAAGGGCCTTATCGCTACCTGTCAGCAGGAAGAATCTAACCATTCCGTGTTCTTCAAATCTCCATGTATTTTCGTTAACTTTAATAGTTTCAATACCCATAAGTTTCTCCTTGATTCTAATTACGCACACTCGTCGCTAATTATAATGTTATTACAAAATGCCGCTTATTTCTAGTTTTATTCTATTTTAAATAGACAGAAAACATTTAATATTACGTGTTTATTAATATACATATTAACGGCTTGAATTGTATGATATAATCTCTCGTGCTTATTTGAAAGGAAAGGTAAGAAATGGGTTCAAAAAAACATTTTCATCTTGTCGGAGATTATGTGACAGATTTAAGAAATGAATTTAGAGGATATAACGGTAAGAAACTGAGTTCCGATTTAATGTCCGGTATCACAGTTGCTGCTGTAGCACTTCCGCTTGCACTGGCATTCGGTGTCAGCTCAGGAGCAACAGCTGCTGCAGGTCTTGTAACAGCTATTATCGGCGGCATTGTCATCTCAGTTTTATCAGGTGCATCATATCAGATTTCAGGTCCAACAGGTGCCATGACAGCCATTCTCGTTACCCTGGCAGCTCAGTACGGTATGCAGGGCGTACTCATGGCAAGTTTCCTGGCAGGAATGATTCTGGTACTTGCAGGAATTCTGAAATTAGGACAGGTAATATACCTTATTCCATCATCAGTAATTACAGGATTCACATCAGGTATCGCAGTAATCATTGCCCTGGGACAGCTTGATAATTTCTTCGGTGTTAAGTCAGAAGGCGACCTGGCAATTCTCAAGGTAGTATCATATTTCACTAATGGCTTCCATCCTAACTGGCAGGCAGTTGCCATCGGATGCGCTGTTATTGCAATGATGCTGATCTGGCCTAAGAAGCTGGGCGAGAAACTTCCTTCATCACTGGGATCACTTATCATCGTCCTGATTGCTTGTGCTATTCTTCATCCTAACGTAGATGTAGTCGGCGACATTCCTAAGACTATTATTCTTGAAGACAGATTATCACTTGGCGGATTCGGATTCAGACAGTTCTATGATTTGATTATTCCAGCCCTGTCAATTGCAGCACTGGGCATGATCGAATCACTCCTTTGCGGAGCATCAGCTGGTAAGATGAAGAACGAAGAACTTAACGCAGACAGAGAGCTTATCGCTCAGGGTATCGGCAACATGGTTATTCCAATCTTCGGCGGCGTTCCTGCTACAGCTGCTATTGCTAGAACAAGCGTTGCAATCAAGTCAGGATGCCAGACTAGACTGACTGGAGTATTCCACGCAATCATCCTCCTGCTCTCAATGTTCGTTCTGGGCCCTATCATGTCAACAATTCCGTTATCAGCACTTGCTGGCATTCTGATTGTTACTGCATGGAGAATGAACGACTGGGCTAACATCCACTACATCGTTGACCATAGATTTAAGTCAGGTATCGCGAAGTTCGCAGTTACACTGCTGGCAACAGTATTCCTGGATCTGACTAAGGCAAGCATCATCGGGGTTGCGTTATCAACTTTCCTCATTCTTGTTAAGCTGACAAATATCGAAATCAACATCAGTGACATCAAGCCAGAGAAGCTGAAGGAAATCGGCATTGAACTGCCACAGGTATCACATAAGGTTAAAGTTGTTTACATGACTGGTGCTGTAATCTTCGCAGTTGTGGATAAGATTACTAAGAAGCTTCGTGCTGAAGAAGACAACGTTCAGGGCATCATCCTCTCCATGAGAGGCGTTCCTATGATCGACGTATCCGGTGTACAGGCCCTCATCGAGCTTGCTAACGAAATGGAGAGCATGGGTATCAAGGTATACCTGACAAGCGTTCAGCCTGCAGTTCTTGATAAGCTGACTCGCGGCGGATTCATCGATCTTATCGGTGAGGACTACGTATTCAGCAGTGCGGAACAGGCTATCATCATGGCTGAACATGAGCATGAAGAGAACATATAGAACGTGAACTTTTTTGCATAAGGCAACTAAAAAGAGACTGGATAAAAATCCAGTCTCTTTTAATATTCACTAATATTCCAGAACCTCTGTCCAGTACTCGTTCATATACTTATCGACTAACTTGAAGCCAATCTCTACACCTTCTGGATCCATTTCTTCGTAGCTTACTGTCAGGCCGTCATCGTCCACCATCAGAGTATCGCCAACGAAATATGTGTCGTCAAAGTCGCCGTTGTTCTTATAGTAATCGCAGTAGAAATCGAGTGTATCGCCCGCTTCAAACTGCTTGAAGAACTTGTTAGCAACAGTCAGAGTCTCTTCTTCACTCTTGTACTTGGAGTATCCCAGAACTACGCCGTTTTCGTTCTCACTGTTCCAGCGAACGTAGATGTCGATGTCTTCCTCGTCATCTGTGTCTGCATTGAGGATAGCT
>JAGHTQ010000077.1 GCA_018065295.1 Candidatus Colimonas fimequi
AAGTCCACCCTTCATAACATCGCCATTAGCCATTTCGATTGTTACTTTAATCATGATAATTCTCCTTAATTTATTCTCAGATTATTTCAGGAAATGTCTTCCGTCCTTCTCTGCGTTAACCTTCTCGATTGCAGCAGCAATAGCATCTTCTACTGTCAGTTCTGCCTTATCAGCTTCTGATCTCAGCTTGTATTCTACCTTGCCGTCTACTGCGCCTCTACCTACTGTAATTGCTACAGGAATACCAATCAGGTCAGCATCCTTAAACTTAACACCAGGTCTCTCCTTACGGTCATCGATAAGAACTTCAACGCCAGCCTTCTCAAGTGCATCTGCAATCTGAGTTGCAACTGCTTCCTGAGTTTCGTCTCCAGCCTTAACGATAGTGATGATAACGTGGTATGGAGCAACTGACATAGGCCAGATGATACCATTGTCATCGTGGTTTTCAGGCATGTCAATGATAGCCTGGAATGTTCTTGAAACACCGATACCATAACAACCCATTACCATAGGCTGATCCTTCTGGTTCTCGTCCTTGAATGTGCATCCCATTGGTTCTGAGTACTTAGTACCAAGCTTAAATACCTGACCAACTTCAACGCCTCTAGCGTGCTTAACAGTACCGCCGCATACTGGGCACACATCGCCTTCCTTCAGAGTCTTAATGTCAACGATCATGTCGCCTTCATAATCTCTGCCGTAGTTCATGTTGATGTAGTGGTGGTCTTCTTCACAAGCGCCTGCGCAAAGGTTCTTGAGTCCTGGCAGTTCGCTGTCAACTACGATCTTGCAGTCGTGAAGTCCCATAGGACCTGTGAATCCGCCAACGCATCCAGTTACTTCTGACATCTTAGCTTCATCTGCGAATTCGATTGAGTATTCGTGAACGCCAAGTGCGTTAACAAGCTTAGTCATGTTCAGTTCTCTGTCGCCTCTTACGAAAGCAGCAACGTAACCATCTACTTCACCAGCTTCATCATATGTAACGAAGAGCAGCGCCTTGATTGTCTGTTCCTGTGACAGTTTCAGATAATTAGCTACATCTTCAATAGTCTTAGTTCCTGGAGTGTAAACCTTCTCAAGTGGAAGCATCTCAACGTCGTCCTGAGCAGGTGCATCAACACATGCAGCCTTCTCTACAGTAACGCCAAGGTCGCAGCTATCACAGTATGCGATTTCACTTTCGCCGTATTCGCAAAGTGCTGTGAATTCGTGTGAACCTGTACCACCGATAGCACCGTTGTCAGCTTCTACTGGTCTGAATGTAAGACCGCATCTTGAGAACACCTTAGTGTATGCGTCATACATTTCGTCATAGCTAGCATCAAGACCTTCGTAGTCTCTATCAAATGAATATGCGTCCTTCATGATGAAGTCTCTTGATCTCATCATGCCGAAACGAGGTCTAGCTTCGTCTCTGAACTTGTTTGAAATCTGATAGATGTTAAGTGGCAGCTGCTTATATGATGTAACGTCGCCTCTGATGATGTCTGTAAATACTTCTTCAGCTGTAGGACCAAGACAGAATTCTCTATTGCCTCTATCGTTGATTCTCCACATTTCAGGACCGTATGCGCTCCATCTTCCTGATTCTTCCCAAAGTTCTCCTGGCTGAAGAACTGAAGTACGGATTTCCTGACCGCCCTTAGCGTCCATTTCTTCTCTAACGATATTCTCGATCTTTCTTACTGTTCTCCAGCCCATTGGCATGTAGCTGTAGATACCAGCAGCAGTCTTCTTAATCATACCTGCTCTTAAGAGAAGAATATGGCTAGGAATCTCAGCTTCCTTAGGTACTTCTCTCAAAGTTTTAAAATGCATTCTTGATAATCTCATTATCTTGTCTCTCCTTACCTGTATATGGAGCATACAGCCTGAGCTGATATGCCTTCTTCTCTTCCCTCGAAACCGAGTCTCTCGGTTGTTGTCCCCTTAATATTTATTCTCGACTTATCAACGCCGAGTGCCACAGCAATGTTGTCACGCATCTCCTCGATATAAGGAGCAATCTTAGGCTTCTGGGCAACTACTGTTGCGTCAATGTTTGCCACCTGGAAGAAGCTCTCATCCACCAGCCCTTTGACTTTCTCAAGTAGAAAAATGGACCTGATGCCCTTGTATGTATCATCTGAATCCGGGAAATGTCTTCCGATATCTCCAAGAGCGGCCGCTCCAAGGAGTGCATCCATGATGGCATGAACAAGCACGTCAGCATCTGAGTGCCCGTCAAGGCCAAGTGTATGTGGTATCTCAACACCGCCAAGAATCAGCTTCCTGCCTTCTACGAGAGCGTGTACATCGTATCCTGTTCCTACTCTATTCTCCATTGGTAAATCTTCCTTCGTTGTTATCTTGATGTTCTGGTATTCACCGTCAACCAGTTCAATATGGTATCCAGCTCTCTCTACCAGCTCTGCGTCGTCTGTACCGTAATATGAATCCTGCATAGCCGCCTCGTATGACCTGATAAGATCCGCCTTGCGGAATCCCTGCGGCGTCTGCACTGCGAAGAACTCTGATCTATCCATGCTCTTGCTGCTGTCTCCCATGGAGCGTCTGATGCTGTTGGTCATTGCAACACATGCAACCGCAGCACCCTTCTCAGCTGTAGCGTGAATTACATTACTGATAACTTCTTCGCTGACATAAGGTCTTGCCCCGTCATGTATAAGGACATATTCGACACCCGGATGTCTCCTGTTAACTTCCATAAGTGCATTGTAAACAGAATCCTGTCTCTGTTTGCCTCCGGCAACAACATCAGATACCTTGCTGATCTGTGCCTGAGAAATAATATCTCTACAGTGATCCATGTATTCAGCATTTGTTACAACGAAAATATAATCAATCTCATCCATCGCTTCAAATGCCTTGAGTGTCTTGACTAGTACTGGAACTCCTCCGATCTTGAGGAATTGTTTCGGAATAGAACCGCCAAGTCTTGTCCCCTTGCCTGCTGCTGCAACAATTACAGCAACGCGCTTGTTATTATACATTTCTGACCTCCAAAAAATCCACTAATTGTTACCTGCAGGTTTAGCGAAAATCATTCTTCCTGCAGAGGTCTGTAAAACGCTTGTAACAACAACTTTAATTGTATTTCCAATAAATTTCCTGCCGCCTTCAACAACGATCATTGTACCGTCATCAAGGTATGCGACAGCCTGATTCTTATCCTTGCCTTCCTTAACAAGTGCCAGAATCATGCTCTCACCTGGCAGTACTACCGGCTTAAGTGTATTAGCAAGTTCGTTGATATTAAGAACTTCCACTCCCTTGATAACAGCCACCTTGTCAAGATTGAAATCGTTTGTCACAACCTTGCCGCCAATATTCTGGGCCAGCTTAAGGAGCTTGATATCAACTTCTGG
>JAGHTQ010000078.1 GCA_018065295.1 Candidatus Colimonas fimequi
TAGTCAGCGAACTTCTCAGTTACTGTCATCAGCTTAACCTGTACAGGAGCCAGCCAGAGTGGGAACTTACCAGCGAAGTGCTCGATAAGGATACCGATGAAACGTTCGATTGATCCGAAGATTACTCTGTGGATCATTACTGGTCTGTGCTTCTCGCCGTCTGAACCGATGTAGTTGATGTCGAATCTCTGTGGCAGCTGCATATCAAGCTGAATAGTGCCGCACTGCCATGTTCTGAGAAGTGAGTCTTCAAGGTGGAAGTCAAGCTTAGGGCCATAGAATGCGCCGTCGCCTTCGTTAATTACGTATGGAACGCCAATGCTCTCCATAGCTTCCTTCAGTGCTGTTTCTGCAGTTTCCCATTCTTCGTCAGTACCCATTGAATCTTCTGGTCTTGTTGACAGTTCAATGTGGTATGTGAATCCGAACATCTTGTAAACGTCGTCAATGAACTTAACAACGCCAACTACTTCATCCTTAATCTGTTCTGGGAGCATGAAGATATGAGCATCGTCCTGTGTGAATGTTCTAACTCTCATGAGACCGTGAAGCGCTCCTGACAGTTCGTGTCTGTGAACCTGACCCAGTTCGCCCATTCTTACTGGGAATTCTCTATATGACCAAAGCTTACGCTTATATGCCAGAAGTGAACCAGGACAGTTCATTGGCTTGATTGCATAAGGTTCGTCGTCAATCTGAGTGAAGTACATGTTGTCCTTGTAGTGATCCCAGTGACCTGATGTTCTCCACAGATGTTCGTTCATGATAAGAGGAGTCTTGATTTCTTCGTATCCTCTCTTGCGGTGTTCCTGCTTCCAGAAGTTCTCCAGTTCGTTTCTGATAATCATTCCCTTAGGCATGAAGAATGGGAATCCAGGACCTTCGTCATAGATTGCGAAAAGATCCATCTCCTTACCGATCTTACGGTGGTCTCTCTTCTTAGCTTCTTCGTATCTTGTCAGATATTCATCCAGCTGTGCCTGACTTGGGAAGCAAGTTCCGTAGATTCTCTGAAGCATCTTACGGTTTGAGTCGCCTCTCCAGTATGCACCAGCAATGCTCATCAGCTTAACAGCCTTGATCTGACCAGTTGATTCCATGTGTGGACCAGCACAAAGGTCTACGAAATCGCCCTGCTGATAGAATGAAATTACTGCATCTTCAGGCAGATCCTGAATCAGTTCTACCTTGTAGATTTCTCCCATGTCTGACATGTACTTAATAGCAGCATTTCTAGGCATTTCGAATCTCTCCAGCTTATAGTTAGCCTGGATGATCTTCTTCATTTCCTTCTGAATCTTAAGAAGATCCTGTTCAGTCAGCTTATGTTCCATATCGAAATCATAGTAGAATCCGTGAAGAACCGCAGGACCGATTGCCAGCTTAGCATCTGGCCACAGCTTCTTAACTGCCTGTGCCATTATGTGTGATGTAGTATGTCTATAAGTATCTTTAACGTGTTCGTCTTCCCAATTTAGCTTCTCTTTTGCCATTTGATATACCTCTCTTCTATAAACTAAATTTGCTATTATCCTTGTTATCCAGTGCCAGTTCAATGAGTCTGTCAATTAACTGGTCATATGGAATTCCAGTCGCACCCCAAAGCTGAGGGTACATGCTGATGCTGGTGAAACCAGGTAATGTATTGATTTCGTTGAACACTACCTTGCCATCGTCCTGGAGGAAGAAGTCTACACGTGATAAGCCCTTGCATCCCATTACCTTATAAACTGTAATAGCTGCATTTCTTACCTCGTCTTCCTTCTCCTTAGGAAGATCCGTGACAATCGCTGTCCTTGATTCAGCATTGGTATATTTCGCATCGAAGTCATAGAATTCGTTTGCTGCGAAAATCTCACCGATTACTGATGCCTTAGGGTCGTCGTTGCCAAGAACTGCAACTTCGATTTCCCTACCAACGATAGTTTCTTCTACGAGAAGTTTAGTATCTACAGCGAAAGCCTTATCAAGGCCCTGCTCTAAATCTTCAGCTGTCTTAACCTTGCTGATTCCAACTGATGAACCAGCGTTAGCAGGCTTAACAAACAGGGGATACTTACCACCGAAGTATTCGTTGATTCTAGCCATTTCGGCAGCCTTGTCAACTTCGTATATGTTCTTCAGGGAAACAAATGTGTCTGCCTGATTAACTGTTCCGTTCTGGTTTACCATTGCCTTGGTAATAGCCTTATCCATACCTGCTGCTGATGCTGCAACACCAGGTCCTACGAAAGGAATACCTGCAATCTGGAGTATACCCTGAATAGTTCCATCCTCTGCATTCTGACCATGCATTACAGGATGTACTACATCGATATACTTCTTAGTAATAGTTCCGTCTGCCTCTTCAATGATGAGTCCGTGAGTTAATCTGTCAGGTGAAATAACTGCAGGCTTATTTGATGGGTTTTTCTCCCATGAGCCGTCTGAAATTTCTTCTGCAGATGCCTCAGTATAATACCATTCACCCTTCTTGGTAATACCAACAGTTGTGATATCATACTTCTCCTTGTTGATGTTGTTTAACACAGAAGCAGTGCTTAATCTTGAAATGTCGTGTTCTGATGAAACACCGCCAAACAAAATGAGTATATTCATTCTTACCGTCCTTTAGCCTTGGCAGCATAGCTGCCAGAGCGATTTAATAATATCCTGTCTTAGCTGAAATAGCTTCACTGATTTCCTGAACACGCTGTGTTGGAGTGTATCCTTCCTGCTCGAAGAATTCTTCATGAAGCTGTGAAACGTTTGACTGAAGAGTTACAGGAGGGCCATACCATGCGTTTCCTGTCCATCCTCTTACGTTATATGGCCAGCCAGTTGTTGATGAAGTCATGTCAAATGTATTGAGCTTGAGCATCATTCCAAGCATGTCTGCAGAAGACATGTTTGTCTTGATTTCAGGCATAATGTCCTTAGAAATCTTCTTCAGAGTCTTATAGTCCATTGACTTGCACTTCTCAAATACAGCCTTAACAACGATCTTCATTCTTTCGTTTCTTCTGTAGTCGCCTGTTGCAGCGTCCTTACGAATTCTTGAATATGTTACAGCCTGAACACCATTAAGGTTCTGCTTACCTGCCTGTTCAATAAGCTGTTTGCTTCCGCCAATGTGCTTCTGAGTGTTGATGATGTACTTGTTCATCTGCTGGATTTCTGAATCCTTGATTTCAACTTCTACACCACCAACTGCGTCAACCAGGTCAGCCACTGCCTTCCAGTTAACTACTACAACTTCCTTAATGTTCAGGTCAAGGTTGCTGTTAAGTGTATAGAGCATCTTAGTTGGACCACCATAGAAGTATCCGTGTGTTACCTTATCAAGTCCAACGTCGTCACCCAGATTAAGCATTGTGTCTCTGTAAACAGAGAACATCTTAATTTCATTAGTTTCCTTGTTAATGCTTGCGATGATGATTGAGTCACTTCTGCTGCCAGAGTCATCGCTCATGTTTCTAGCATCGATACCGAGAACTGCAATGTTTCTGTAACCTGCAAGTTCTTCGTCAACAGCCGGATCAATACCGATGAGTGCTGGATCAAGTTCCACCTTAGTTACGTTGTTGAGAGTACTTGTTGCAACGGCCAGAACTGTTGCAATGCCTGCTCCAAGAAGGAGTACCAGAACAAGAACAACGATCAGTGAGATCTTAAGGCCCTTATTCTTCTTTTTCTTCTTGCCGCCATTGCCGCCGTGCTTAGCAGCCTTCTTAGCTTCCTTCTTCTCTGCACGAGTCATCTTGTCAGCTCTGTTTCTGCTGCCAGGCTCAGCAACAGGTTCCTTGCGCTTCTTAGGCTGTGCCTGTGGCTTGCTTGCTCTATGCTGTCTGTCGATATAAGCAAGTTCATCTTCCTGCTCATTGTTTCTTAAATGCTTATTTGAAACATATGAACCGTATAATGTATCGTCCTTAATGTAATTACCCCTGTCACTTCTATTCTCGCGAAGGCTCAGGTATTCCTGGTATGCCTGCTGTCTAGCACGCTCTTCTTCGCTTCTGTACCTCATGTCGCCCATGGTAATACATTTCTCCTTTCAAAATTTAACGTATTATTATATCACGTAACCTATATCTACCGCAACTATCTGCCGGATTCCCCAGCAAATACGAAGTATCTCTGTCCAATATAGTTAAGTCCTACAAACAGTACCATTCCAACACACATTGCCACATTCTCCTGGATGCTTACAGATGCAGCTGCCAGCACATATGCGCATGCAGGTTTCGCCATCCCATAAGCGATAATCCAGCACCCAGCTATGTTTATGACAAATCGTGAGATACTCCTTGCGTTGTTGCCCTTGTAATTAAATGTGAATCTGCTATTAAGCACATAACTGAGAATACTTCCCACAATATAGTTGGCTGCCGATGATACCCAGTAGGAGCAGCCTGCCAGATTGTAGAGAAGGAACATGAGCCCCGTTCCTACAATGGTGTTGCAGATACCAACTATTATGAACTTGAAGGTCTTCTCATCAACAATCTTCTTCATTTCTCAATCAGAATACTATTCAATAACCTTAAGATAATCCTTGTGAACCCAGTAACCGCCACTTGTCTGCCACCACTTGCCGTTCTTGCAGATAATCTTAAGTTCCTTGTTCTTCTTGAATAATCCCTTTGATTTAAACTTCTTGCCAGCGCCTGTTCTATAGTTCAGGTTTGCCTTAGTCTTCACCTTGCAGATAACTGCATAACCCTTGTCAGTGAATGTATATTTCTTACCGTTAATGGTCTTGGTAACTCCCTTGTACATTGCACCCTTAGAGTCGAAACCATAGTAGTAATTGCCGATTTTCTTATATGCATCCTTATAAACAGCGCCTGTTGATGTTGCATAGTACTTCTTGCCGCTTACTGTGAACCACTTGCTCTTATACAGTTTATTCTTCTCGTAGTAATAGAATAACTTGCCTGAAGCGTCAGTAATCCAGCCCTTCTTAACACTAGGAGCTGCCACAACCTCATCTTCGCTTGTCAGGTTTTCACCCTCTGCCAGGTTAGTATTAACAGATATTGTACTTCCTGATGATGAAGATTTAGTGTATTTCTTATATGTGAAGTTAACATCTACTCTTCCAGTAATGCCGCTTGTCTTGTAATCGCTTGCGCTCTGCCAGATACCGCAGTTCTTGCCAGAATATGAACATCCTGTAACACTGTTATTGTACTGAGCAACCCACTTCTCGTATGCATCAAGGTTCTTGCATTCCAGCTTGTTTCTCCACCAGTAAAGGCTGGCGTAGATACCAGGAGTGTAGCCTGCAGCCTTGATTTCTTTGCAAAAATTCTCAGCGTATGACTGGATAGTCGCATTCTTACACTTACCAGTAGTCTTACCGTCTTCGATGTCATAGTAAACAGGGTAAGTAGGATGTGTGCCCTTGAGAAGTCTCTTAACATGTGCGATTTCGCTCTTGTTCTTAGCAGCTGTGTTCGCGTATGAATAAAGATAGAAACCGTAAGGAATTCCGTACTTCTCACACTGTTCTACGTTATATTTAAACTTAGCATCATCCTGGGATGGATAGTCACTACCGAATCCCATGCGGATAATGGCGAAAGTTACGTCTGTCTTCTTAACCTTAGACCAGTCGATAGTCTTCTGCCAGCTACTAACGTCGACGCCCTTGCTTAAGGCACCTGTGAGAACCTTAGTACCAGTACCGTTAAAGAAGGTACCATCGGATCTCTTAGCCCACGCATTAGCACTTGACATAAGTGTTGCACCGCAGTTGTCAATGCTGTCACCGTCATCGAATTCGTCTTCTGCCCAGTGACCCATAACTGACTGTTCATCCAGTTCTTCTTCTGTCATTCCCTTGACCGTCTTACCGTCGAGAACCGCCGGATCGTCGTCTGTCGCAGCATAAACCACTCCAGCAGGGATCAAAGTTGTCATTAACATCATTGCTGTAATAAGCAATGATGTAAGAGTTCGTTTCATATTTGAATCTACCTCCATTGCATAGTATACCTAGTTTAGCGTATATATAGTCAGCATACTACAATATATTGGTAAATTCAAGCAAAAGGGGCCATTTACACACAAAATGACCGATGGCAGATGCCATCGGTCATGATTCGCGAAATTATTAATTTAACGGCTGGTCAGGTGCCGGCTGGTCACCTGTGTCAGCTCCTGTGTTACCACCCTCGCCGCCGGATTCTGTAGTGCTTGTAGTGGTTGTGCTCTTAGTAGTCTCATCCTCATTTGGAGTAGTCTTAGTTTCTTCTTCAGCCGCAGTCGCCTCAGTTGTCTCATCAGGAACAACTACCGGCTTAATAGCCACTGCGTATGGGAATGACTTCTTAACCCTCAGATACTTTGACTGAACCCAATATCCATTTGACAGCTGACACCACTTGCCATATGTTCTGATAACATATACCGTCTTGTTCTTCTTGAGAGTAATGCCCCTCTTGTACTTAGTGCTCGCACCCTTGCGTGTTCTTACCTTCTTCTTCACAACACATGTCTTAAGGCATGACTTACCGTTGCTGAAGAAATAATAGCCCTTAGTTCCGATGTTCTTCCAGCCTTTGAGCATCTGGCCTTCGCTATTGAAGCCATACCAGTAGTTTGACAGCTTAGCAGTACCGTTTCTGCAAAGCTTACCGCTAGCAAGTGCATAGTACTTATTACTTCCAGATGTAATCCATCTACCCTTGTAGATGTATCCTGAACCTGTGAAGTAATAAAGCGCGCCGTTGATTTCATGGATACCGCCGCTCATCTTATGACCTTCTTCATCAAGGTAATATGAGTTGCCGCCGCTTACAATCCACTTGTCCTTAGCCGGAACGTAAACTACGTCTTCGCCGATAACGATATCGTCATCACCGATCTCACCTTCTTCACCTATCAGGCCACCTTCAACCTGTGCAGGGTCTAATTCTTCCATGAAGAGACCAGTCTCAGGATCCCAGTATCCAGGAGTATCCTTGCTATATACCTTGTATGCGAAATCCAGGTCCAGAGGCTTAAGTGTTCCTACTTTACCGTTGTCAGTAAACTGCCACATACCATATGACTTAGTGTATGAACATCTGCTTGAGCTTGACCATGAGCCTGGCCACTGAGCAACCCACTTCTCATACTTATCAACCTTTGAAGAAGTCAGATATGAAGTCCACCAGCTTTTGCTTGCGTATACGCCGCCCTTGTATCCTGCTGCATTCATTGAATCGCAGAATTTAACAGCCATGTTTGTAATGAACGTACTCTTCTTAGCAGCAACCTTGCTGTCTTCCAGGTCATAGTAAACTGGATATGTAGGATGAGTGCCCTTGATGTAGGACTTCATTGCGCTGATTTCTTTATCAACCTTGGAAGTTGTTGTAGCACATGAATAGAAATAGAAACCATAAGGAATACCGTTAGCTTCGCATCCCTTAACGTTGTTATCACACTCATAATCCTTGTATGTAGTACCGTCACTCTTGGTAACACCAGCTCTTATGATAGCGAACTGAACGCCGTTAGCCTTCATGCTCTTCCAGTTGATTTTACCCTGCCACTGGCTGACATCAATGCCTCTAGCCTTCGCCTTAAAAGTTGTGTTGGAATATGAACTCAGCTGACCGCTGGCAACCATAAGCTGCATATCAGCACTCTGAGCGTATTCTTTAGCAACAGCGCTACCCATTACACCTTCTGGTTTCTCAGAATTGTCCTGCGCATAAGTTGCAACCGGTGCCATAAGCGTTGCAACCATAACCAGCGATGTAACAATAGTGATAATTTTGTTCTTCATGTTTACCTCTTCATAAATCTCAGTATATTTGTGAAATATCTATTCGAACCAGCCTTCTATGACTGATTTTCTGTTAATCAAAAACTCGTGGTAACTATCCAGTTTGCCCTGGAAGTACTCCAGTTTGTTGTTATCTTTGCCATAAAATCTTGCCCAAGACTTGGACATTCTTGGTGTCATTTCTATTTCAAGGCTCTCAAACATTTTATCAACCTTCGCCTTGCTGAAATTATTATCAGCGATATCCAGTATTCTGTCCTTGAAATCATTTCTAAATGTTTCGTTTGCCCAAAGTGAAGCAAACATCTTGTCATAATCGATGACGTAATTTAATGTGTCATCGTTAACCAGCGAAGCCTTAAGCGCCTGGCTGTCACTGTCAAAGAGCATCCATCTCCATTTGCCGTCAGCATAATCACTATCGCCTTCATGAATAGTACGCCACAGAGCATAGTTCTTCACAGGCCAGTCGCTGCTTCTTGCAATGAAAATCTGTGTCGCATAATAGTCAAGGT
>JAGHTQ010000117.1 GCA_018065295.1 Candidatus Colimonas fimequi
GCGGCGGTGGCGGCGGTGGCGGCAGCTGGTAAATCGCCTAACAAAACATACAGAAAATTAGGGTGTCCAATCGGACACCCTTTTCTTATTATTTATTATAATTAGTATTTCATTACAGTTTTAACAACCTTGCTTGCAATTGTATAAATTGGACCTTCCAGAGACTTCTGTACATTCTTAAGTTCATCCCTAATTGGAATTGCCTGTGGACAGTGTTTCTCGCATGCACCACAACCGATGCAGTTTGATGCGATAGTTGGAGTCTTACGGAACGTTGTTGACTGCATGTAATGTCTCATTCCTGAAATGAATCCTTCTGCATATTTCATATTATATGCGTGGAAACAAGCTGGAATGTCAACGCCCTTAGGACATGGCATACAGTAACCGCATCCAGTACATCCCACCTTCAGCTTAGCATTAATGGCTGTAGAAACATCGCGCAGGAATTGGTTCTCCTCTTCTCCAAACATTCCCACAACTGAATCATTAGCAGTAGTAACGTTCTCCTCTACCATTTCCATTGAGTTCATACCTGAAAGCACACACATAACCTGTGGCTGATTCCAGAGCCACTTGAATGCCCACTGTGCAGGAGAAAGTCCTGCAGGATGGTTATCAAATAAGTCCTTGGCTTCCTTAGGCAGATTGTTTACCAGCTTGCCACCGCGAAGAGGCTCCATGATAACAATCGGAATTCCCTTGGATGCTGCATACTCAAGTCCCTTACGACCAGCCTGTGTATTCTCATCCATGTAGTTATACTGAATCATTGCGAAGTCCCAATCATATGCATCGATCAGTTCGCAGAAGTTCTCTGCATCACCGTGATATGAGAATCCAATCTGTCTGATGGAACCTTCAGCCTTACGCTCTTCAATCCATTTATCAACGCCGAAGCCTTTCATTCTCTCCCAGCTCTTCACATCGTTGATCATATGCATGAGATAGAAATCGATATAATCAGTCTTAAGTCTCTTAAGCTCTTCATTAAACATCTTATCGATAGTTCCAGCTTTCTTAACCAGATAATGAGGAAGCTTAGTGGCGATATGAATCTTATCTCTAATATCCAGACGACTAAATATTTCACCAATTGCAGCTTCACTACCTGGATAAATATATGCTGTGTCATAGTAGTTAACACCCGCATCGTATGCCGCCTTGATTTCACTTGTTGCCTTATCAATATCTATTGAGGCACCCTTCCTGCCAAATCTCATGCAGCCATAGCCCAGTATTGATATATCGTTTCCGTATTTGTCCTTGCGATATTGCATTTTTGTTTATCCTTTCTTAATACCCCTGATAACTATTCGTCTTAAGGCATCAACTCCAGAAACTCTGACGGAGTTATTGCTGAGATGTCAAAACCTTGATAGTCTTTCTTATTTCTTGTAATTATATAATCACATTCATGCGACTTGGCACAACATGCCAATACGCAGTCCTCGAAATCGTTAGCCCTCTTCTCTAAAGCCATATCAATATCGTCAGGCATTACTGCTGCAATATTAAGAATCGATTTAACAAGTTTCAGAGCTTCATAAGCCATCGTCTTGCTCCCTGTCGATTTCCTAGCGATATAAAATATATCCGTCATAGTAGATGCCGGAATAAATCCAACAGCATCA
This sequence comes from Candidatus Colimonas fimequi, assembly GCA_018065295.1. GTDB lineage: Bacteria > Bacillota > Clostridia > Peptostreptococcales > Anaerovoracaceae > Lentihominibacter > Lentihominibacter fimequi. The sequence goes on from JAGHTQ010000117.1 coordinate 1,635, forward strand.
CCCGCTTCAATGGCATTAAGAACCTGGGCAGAATTAGAATAAAACCCATTTCTCTGCTGGAAAACATCGAGGATAATGTTGGTATCTATCATTACCTTAATCATTATCATCCTCCCCATATTTCTCTGTTAGTCGCATATTCTTCCAGTCTTTAGCATCATGCACTTGGTTTGATGATGCTAATAACCCGCTCATTTTCTCAACAATAGTCGGCTCTGTCTTAACTAGCCTTGCTACCCGTTTACCGTTCTTCGTAATAATCAGTTCCTCCTGACCGACAAGGTCGATATAATGTCCGAAGTTCGTCTTAAATTCAGTCGCTGTAATCTCCATATAATCCTCCTAGCATCATATTTCGTACGATTTAATTAAATTATACAGCAATTATCCGCAAATTTCAATCGATTACAAAAATAGAGCTGCATATAGCAGCTCTATTTCATATTGGAACGATAAACTAGATCAGGTTCATTCCTGTTTCATTGCTGAACAGATGCATGTGTACTGCCTTGAAGTCAAATGCAACAGTTGAGTGCTGTTCAATAACTTCATCTGTGTTGTAGTCAATTGGAACAACAGCGATTGTCTTCTGTTCACCTGAAGTCATGTGGATATGCAGTTCGCTACCCATCATTTCTGTTACTTCCACATTAGCACTTATTCCAGCATTAGCATCCTGACTTACTGCAACGTGAACAGGTCTTACGCCTACTGTAATTTCCTGTGAATCAACACCGTTAGCATTAAGTGCAGCGCACTGCTTCTCTGTAAGTGCGTATTCTTTACCCATAATTGTTACCTTGTAAGTATCCCCATCCTTAACAAGCTGACAATTATTATATAGGTTCATCTGTGGAACACCGATAAATCCTGCTACGAACAGATTCTGTGGGTGATTGAATACTTCCTGTGGAGTGCCAATCTGCTGGATGAAGCCGTCCTTCATAATAACAATTCTGTCACCAAGAGTCATAGCTTCAACCTGGTCGTGAGTTACATATACGAATGTAGTGTCGATTTTCTCACGAAGCTTGATGATTTCTGCTCTCATCTGGTTTCTCAGCTTAGCATCCAGGTTTGAAAGAGGTTCGTCCATAAGGAATACCTTAGGGTCTCTAACGAATGCACGACCAATAGCAACTCTCTGTCTCTGACCACCTGACAGTGCCTTAGGCTTACGTTCAAGAAGTGGTGTGATGTCAAGGATTTCAGCCGCTTCACGTACGCGAGCATCGATTTCTTCCTTTGACTTCTTCTGGTTCTGAAGTGAGAATGCCATGTTGTCATATACACTCATATGTGGATACAGTGCATAGTTCTGGAATACCATTGCAATGTCTCTGTCCTTAGGAGCAACATCGTTTACTCTCTCATCGCCGATATAGAGATTACCTTCAGTAATCTTCTCAAGACCTGCAATCATTCTGAGAGTTGTTGATTTACCGCATCCTGATGGACCTACAAGTACGATAAATTCCTTATCTGCAATTTCCAGGCTGAACTGCTGAACAGCTACAACGCCTTCATCTGTAATCTGAAGGTTTGTCTTCTTCTCAGGTTCATTATTCTTCTTTTTCTTTTTCTTCTTATCTTCATCCTTAGCATGAGGATAAATCTTCTTAATATTATCAAGGATTACTTTTGCCATAGCTCATTCTCCTTCATTACTTAACGAGGGTTACATCCTGAACCCATGCGTTTGACCATGTATTATCACCATATTTATATCTAAGGTGAAGGCCTAAATTAACGTTATCGTTTAATGCTTCAACCTTAACTGTGCCGTTACCAGCAAGTCTGCTAACATCAACAAACTCTGAGTCAGTTGACATTACCTGAACTGACGCATTGTCCATACCTGCTTCTGCCAGCTTAGCATTGAGATACGCCTCAACGTTATTATCGTAATCTGCCAGATCAGAAGCCTTAATGCCATCGCCTACGATTCCTGCCAGGCATTCTTCAGCGGCTTTGATGCCCTTCTGACCATCGCTGCAGTAAGCATCGTAAAGGTCAATCCACTTCTGATCAGGTGTGAACGCCGAACCGTTGTCCTTGTCCTTGCTAGCAAAGCCATCAAGATACTCATCCATCTGGTCATCAGCAACCTCAATATTACCGCTAAGGTCATTATCGATGTCGCCTTCTGCAATATCAGTGTTCACGTCATAGACACTGTCACTACCTACGAAGAGGTTATTGTGAACCTTGTTGTTTTTACTTCTCTGAATACCAATCTGTGAATCATTGTCAACAAAAGTATTGTTGTGAATATCACAGTCTTCTGTGAATCCCAGGTCGTAGTCGTATCCGCCGAAGCAAAGTCCGCACCATCCCATACATCCTGCGATAACGTTATCATGAACGTTCATACCTGATACCTTAAACAGTTCATTATCCTCTGGACTGTGTTCAGTTGCGATTTCGATACCGATGTCACAGTTATAGATGAAGTTGTTGAAGATTTCGATATCCTGTCCACCGTCTACGTAGATACCATCTGCGCAAAGGTCATATTCTCCCTCTTCGTTATACGCTTCATTGTCAAAAGCACTGATGTTGTAAACAACGTTGTCACGGCATACACCGTTTCTAACGAAGTCAACATCGTTCTCATTACCGTCGTATCCTTCAGGATGCTTAGCATTACCTTCGAATCCGATCATATCGATACCGATATTGTTGTTGTCGTGAATTACGTTCTCTGCAATTGTGAATCCATCGATATTGCCATTAAATACTGTTGATTCACTTGAGTCGCATCTGCAGTTATATACTTCGCAGCCGATCATTGACAGGTTCTTAACTGGTGCCAGATCGTTACAAGCATATACGCAAATACCGTGAGTTCCTGTAATCTCATGAACAGTACAGTTTGAAATTGTTATGTTTTCAAGTGGTGCATCGCCGCGTTCGCTATTGCTCTCGTAGTAGATACCGTGTGTGCCACCTATTACTTCGATGCCATCAAGAGTAATGTTATCTACATTGACCATAAAGATACCGATAGCATCTCCATCGCCCTTAGCTTCAGCTTTAACTATTACATCTTCCCCTTCTGCAGCTGTAATAGTAACAGGCTGTTTCGCCGTACCTGACCAAGCTGAATCAATAACGAATGGCGCATATTCACCGCCGTGCATCACAACAGTAGTACCCGGCTCTACAGCTTCAGCTGCAAGTTCCATACTTGTATATGGATTCTCGGCTGTACCATCGCCACCTGGTTCACCATCTGCTGGTGCAACGTGAATTGCTGTTTCACTGCCGCCACCACAAGCCGTCATGACTACCCCTACCGTCATCATGGCCATTGCGGCTAATAATAATTTAATTTTTCTCATTTTGTTCGCCTTATTCAACTTCGTAAATAGTAACGCCCTTAACTACTCTGTTTACTTCTCCTGTAGGACATGGATTGTCTGGTGTCAGGCCAAGCTTAAGTGAGTAGAGCATTGACAGTGCCTGTGCTACTACGATGAAGCCCAGTGCCAGCTGTCCGTTTTCGTACTTATCTTCAAGACCCAGGTTAATGTGAAGATCTGAAAGTTCGTCGATCTTAGCATCTTCTCTAGCTGATACTGCGATAATCTGGCTACCCTTCTTATCTCTATAGAGTTCAGCCAGCAGGTCCATTTCATATCTACGAGTTGCTGGATTATCTGAAATATATACTACACATACTGTGTTGTCATTTACTACTGACTTAGGACCATGTCTGAATCCCATTGGTGTGTCGTAGAGGGCTACCATCTGACCTGCTGTCAGTTCCAGAACCTTCAGTGCACTTTCCTGTGCGATGCCCTTGAGGGCGTCAGTACCAAGGTATACGATTCTGTCAAATGAGTTGTTATCAATGTAATCTGCCAGCTTAGCATATCCTTCGTCGATGAACTTCTGTGCTGCATCGGTAATAGCGTCCAGACCATTCATCTTGTCATTTGCCAGTGTCTTCATTGCTGCAAGATACATGTTGCTGAAACTGCTTGTCATAGCGAAGCTCTTATCGTGAGTTTCATCTGTGAGAACGATTGAGAAGCAATTATCCTTCTCAGCTGCCAGCTTAGCGAGTGCGCCGTCCTTATTACATGTAATGAACAGATGATAGATGTTCTCACAAACCTTCTCTGCCGCTTCAACTGCACCTACTGATTCAGGGCTGTTACCTGAACGTGCGAATGAAATCAGAAGAGTTGGCTTAGTAGCGCTAAGAAATGCTCTTGGTGTAGCAACGATATCAGTTGTTCCGATTGAGTGAACGTGGCCTGCGAGTACCTGCAGAAGTGATGGATAAAGTGAGTTACCTACGTATTCACTTGTACCAGCTCCTGTAAGGATTACGTCGAAATCAGGCTGAGTAATAACCTGATCTACGAATGCCTTAAGTTCAGCTGCAACACCGTTAACCTGCTCATTTGTCTTCTTCCAAGTTGCAGGCTGCTGAGCGATTTCTGTTGCTGTGAAAACTGCATTGCGTTCTTCTAATGTATTGTTGTCTAATCCGAAAATCAAAATTCTAGTCCTCCTTACTTCATACCTGTCATTGAAATACCCTTAATGAACTGCTTCTGGAAAATCAGGAATACTACAGCTGCAGGGATCATGATAAGTGCTGCTGCTGCCATAGTTGCTGAAAGGTCAGTTGAGTGCTGAGTTGAGAAGTAGCTCAGAGCCAGTGGCAGTGTCATTCTCTCTGTACTTGACAGATAGATGAGTGGATTCAGGTAGTCATTCCAGTATTCCAGGAATGTGAAGATTGCAAGTGCACCAATACATGGACGCAGCTGCGGAACTACTATCTTCCAGTAAATCTTAAAATTGCCAGCGCCATCAATCTGTGCGCTCTCAATAAGTTCCTTAGGAATTTCATCACAGAACTGCTTGCAGAGATAAATGCCGAATACATTTACAAATGAAGGAATTATCAGTGCAAGGAGTGAGTCATATAATCCGATTCCATCAATAATGAGGAATGTTGTAATCATTGTTACCTGTGCTGGTACCATCATTGTGAACATAAGCATTGCGAAGAGGAATTCCTTGCCCTTGAACTGAAATCTTGAGAAGACATATCCTACGATAGTGCTTGTGAACAGAATGATAATAGTATTAGTGCAAGTAACGATAATTGAGTTGCCCAGCCATTTGAAGAATGGTGAGCCTGTCAGTACTCTCTCGTAGCCTTCAAGAGTTGGAGTCTGTGGTAACAGATGATTTGGATCCATCAGTGTTTCCATTGTTGTCTTAAATGAGTTTGAAATCATCCAGATATATGGAATTACAACAACGATTGCGGCTGCGAAAAGGATTACAAATATAATTAATCGATTCTTAAAATCACTGTTTTTTTCAAAATTAATGCCCATATCAGTACTCCCAATCAACCTTATTTATTCTCTGCTGCACTACGCTGACAATCAGAATAATGATAAAGAGAACTACAGATATAGCGGCTGCATATCCCATTTCCTTGTATTCAAAAGCGGTCTTATAAATGTAGCTTGTAAGTACAAGACCTGAGTTCTGTGGTCCATCCTTGAACAGAAGAACACTGAACTGTGCGAACATCTGGAAGTATGAGATAAGTGTCATGAGTACAACGAATGTAGTTGTACGTCCAAGAAGCGGCAGTGTAATACGGAAGAATTTCTTCCACTTACCTGTACCATCGATTTCTGCTGCTTCATAAACTTCGCCAGGAATACCATCAATACCCGCTGAGAACAGGATGATGTTATAGCCAAGGTCAGCCCAGAGTGTGAATATAATTACTGAAAACAGAACGTAATGTGCGTCTCCAGTCCAAGCAACCCCGTGACCCCCAAGTGCCTCGATAATGTTGTTAACA
>JAGHTQ010000224.1 GCA_018065295.1 Candidatus Colimonas fimequi
CCTGTTACGATTACGTTTTCTGGAGTGAATTCCTTAGTGTATGTATCAGCGTCGATACCTTCAGCTACTACTGTTTCGTCAACTGTTACAGTTACGCCTTCTGGTGCTCCTGTTACGTCAACCTTAGTGTTGCTGTGCTTCTGACCATCGTATACATCAGTCTTTGTTGTACCTGCTACTTCGATTTCTACAGGCTGCTTGTCGATGATTTCTACTACTGGATCACCGATATTGAGAACTACATTGTAGTTTTCTGCTCCTGTTACTGTTACTTCTTCTTCAGTAATCGCATGTCTGTAAGTATCAGCATCGATACCCTTTGCTACTACTGTGTCTGCTAATGTTACAGTAACGCCTTCAGGAAGTTCACTTACGTTAACCTTAGTATTGCTGTGTTCCTTGCCATCGTAAGTGTCATGCTTTGTTGTACCATCGATATTGATTACCAGAGCATCCTGGAGGATGATTTCAACAACTGGTGCAGTTACCTTAACTGTTACGTCGTAGTTTTCTGCTCCTGTTACTGCTACTTCCTTAGCTGTGAATTCCTTAGTGTATGTATCAGCATTAACGCCCTTAGCTACTACTGAAGGGTCTACTGCTACGCTTACTCCTGCTGGAAGTTCGCTTACGTTAACCTTGCTGTTGCTATGCTCCTGACCATCGTAAGTATCAGTCTTAGTTGTACCTGCTACTTCGATTGTAAGTGGAGCCTTGTCAATGATTTCAACAACTGGTGCAGTTACTGTTACTGTTACGTCGTAATTGTCTGCGCCTGTTACTGTTACTTCTCTAGCTGTGAATTCCTTAGTGTATGTATCAGCATCGATACCCTTGGCAACTACTGAAGGATCTACTGCTACTCTTACACCTGCTGGAAGTTCGCTTACAGTTACTTCTGTATTGCTGTGTTCCTTGCCATCATATGTGTCATGCTTAGTTGTACCAGCTACTGTAATGTTCAGTGGTGCCTTGTCGATGATTTCAACAACTGGTGCAGTTACTGTTACTGTTACGTCGTAGTTTTCTGCTCCTGTTACTGTTACTTCGTCAGCTGTGAAGTTCTTAGTGTATGTATCTGCATCGATACCCTTTGCAACTACTGATTCGTCAACTGCTACGCTTACGCCTGCTGGCAGTTCACTTACAGTTACGTCTGAGTTGCTGTGTTCCTGACCATCGTATGTGTCATGCTTAGTTGTACCAGCTACTTCGATGTTCAGTGGTGCCTTCTCGATGATTTCTACTACTGGATCACCGATAGTAATCTTAACGTTGTAGTTGTCAGCGCCTTCAACGATTACTTCCTCCTCAGTAATTACATGAGTATAAGTCTTCGCATCAACACCCTTGGCAACTACTGTGTCTGCTAATGTTACATTTACACCTGCAGGTGCACCTGTTACGTTAGCTACCGTGTTGCTGTGTTCCTGACCATCATAAGTGTCAGTCTTTGTTGTACCATTAACCTTGATCTCGATTGAGTTCTTAGTGATGATTTCAACTACTGGTGCAGTGATGTTAATTGTAACATCATAGTTTTCTGCTCCTGTTACTGTTACTTCTTCTTCAGTGAAAGGTCTTTTGTAAGTTCCAACATTAACGCCCTTAGCTACAACATCCTTGCTAACTGCAACATTCACGCCATCAGGTGCGCCTGTTACCTTAACTTCGTTATTGCTGTGTTCAAGACCGTTATAGATGTCAGTCTTTGTTGTACCTTCCAAAGTAACTGTTACAGGCTTCTTGTCGATAATTTCAACAACTGGTGCAGTAACCTTGATTGTTACATCGTAGTTTTCTGCTCCTGTTACATTTACGTTTCTAGCAGTAAATTCCTTAGTGTATTCGCCTGCGTTAACGCCCTTAGCTACTACTGAAGAATCTACAGTTACTGTTACACCCTGTGGTGCATTCTTAACGTCTACTACGTTGTTGCTGTGTTCCTGACCATCATATGTGTCATGCTTAGTTGTACCAGCAACTTCGATTTCAACTTTCTTCTTAGTGATGATTTCCTTAACTGGTGCAGTAACCTTAACTGTTACGTCGTAGTTCTCTGCTCCTGTTACTGTTACGTCTGCAGCAGTGAATTCCTTAGTGTATTCACCTGCGTTAACGCCCTTAGCTACTACTGATGGGTCTACAGTTACTGTTACACCCTGTGGTACATTCTTAACTTCTACTACGTTGTTGCTGTGTTCCTGACCATCGTATTCATCATACTTAGTTGTGCCGGCAACTTCGACTTCAATTGCCTTCTTAGTGATGATTTCTACTACTGGCTTGCCGATAGTAACCTTAACGTCATAGTTATCAGCACCTGTTACAGTAACATCCTTTACTGTGATTGGAGTAGTGTATGTGCCTACATTAGTACCCTTAGCTACTACTGTGTCTGCTACTGTTACAGATACACCTTCTGGTGCGCCTGTTACCTCAGTTACATTGTTGCTGTGTTCTTCGCCATCGTAAACGTCAGTCTTAGTTGTACCATCAACCGTAACTTCGATAGCCTTCTTATAAATAGTGAGTGTGCCTGGGTTAATCTTAACGATAACCTTATCAGTTGCGTCACCACCGTTAGCGTACTCTACAGTTATCTTTGAACCGTCTGTAATTGTGTCGTAATCGCCAACGTTTGTTCCCTTAGCTTCAGCTGTAGCACCGTATACCTTGTATGCAGTACCATCTTCGTCTGTTGCTGGAACGTACTTTCTTAATAATCCTTCTTCACCGATGAAGCCTGTAACTGACTGTTCCTGTCCGTTATATTCAAGTTCATCGCTGTTTGCTGTAATTTCGATAACCTTCTTAGGTACCCATACAGCATATACTGTGTTTGCTGATCCTTCCTTATCAACAACAACCTTCTCGCCATCAGCGTATACGATTTCACCGCCGTTTGACTTAGCCCAACCACCGAAGTAGTACTCATCGCTTGGAGCTGTGAAGCCCAGTGAGCTGATTGTCTTCAGGTTGATTGTTTCGTTGTTAACCAGATTGTCTGTTGATGCTGTTCCCTTACCATTACCTGGATCATAAGTAATAGTTGTTGGCTGTTCTGTATCTCCCCAAAGGGCAGTCAGTGTAACAACCTTATCGCTTCCAGCAGCAGCTGCTGTTACGTCGAATTCCTGACCAGGTGCTACTACAGTACCTGTTTCAGTTTCCCAACCCTGGAAGTACTTGCCTTCAGCTTCAAGACCTGCGATAGCCTTTGCCTTAGAACCGTCGTTGTAATCCTTATCGTCTGTTGCTACAACCTTGATTCCATCCTTGTATTCAACATTCAGTTTCTGAGTGTATCTCCACTGTCCAGTAAGAACTTCTGGCTTGAGAATCTCTGAATCTTCGCTCATCCAGTTACCTGCAGCGTCCTTCCAGCCTTCCCATACATAGTCGCCATCTTCTGTTGGATGTGATGGTGATACCTTTGATACCTTAGTGCCTACTGCAACTTCCTTAGTGAGTTCAACCGCACTATCGTGACCTTCATATACCTTGAAAGTTACTGTTGTTGGGTTTGGTTCCCACTTAGCGTATACCTGCAGGTTTGCATTCGGCATTGTTTCTTCATTGAACTTAAATTCTTCTGTGCATGATGGGTCCTTATACCAGCCCTTGAATACATAGTAGTCTGGAAGCACATCTGGCTTAGCTGGAACATAACCTGCGTAACCGCCAAGAGGTGAAGTATACTTGATATTTGTTTCTGTCTTGCTTACAGCATTATAGTTGAAGTATGACAGTTTATACACCTTCAGCTTACTTGCCATGTATACGTTACTTGCAGAACTCTTCGTACCATCTGACCAATTGTCTTTGTTTGTCCAGAATGCTGCAGTTGTCATATTGTTTCCTGCAGAAGTTGTAAATTTATATGGTTCATAACCTGTAAACTTCTCATGGAAAGTAAGTGTTCCTGTAGACAGTGCTGTACCTACTAATTCGAAAGAACCATCCCACTTCTCATTGTAATAATATACTGTGTTCGGACGATCAGTGTTCGCAGCATAGAAATTACATACAGTTACAGTTCCATCAGTCGCTTTTTGATTACCAGTGTTACCTGCATATCCAGCAGTTTCAAAATCGAAATTTGTTAACAGAATACAAAGTGAACCAGAACCTGCACTGTTACCTCTGTTAACATGGAACGGTCTATCAGTTCTCCACTGACCTGCAGCAAGATCAGCCGCATAAAGGCCCTGTACACTTGAATCAACTTTCCATGCGTTTTTTGAGTATACGTAGTAGTTGATTGTTACAACCTTACGATCAAAGTAAACGTTTACAACTGTAGTTCCATCACCTGAAATCTCAACTGACTTTGTTGAGTTGTTATTGTTCTTATCAAAGCCCTTGTATGTCTTGGTAATGTTATTAATTGTAATAGTTGAACCAGCTGAAGCTGTCTTTGTTTCGGATTCTACATAGTCATACTTCTTAGCAGAGTCTGCTGCACCAACCGCATCAGTTGGCTTCTGCTGCCAATAGTTAATTGTATAGTTTACATTCTGTGGAGTCCACTTAGCCTTAAGTGTCTTAGCTTCAGTGAATGTAGCACCGTCACTTACCTTAGTGTTGCCATCATACCAACCGTCGAGCTTGTATCCGTTCTTAGTTGTTGTTGGCAACTTGATTCCTTCGCCTGCGTTCAGGAATTCTGGATTTACTGCTACGCCGCCATCAGCGTCAAATGAAAT
>JAGHTQ010000188.1 GCA_018065295.1 Candidatus Colimonas fimequi
AGTTGAGTTGGTGTGCGCTGCACGTGGCGATAAGTGCGAGACAAAGGGTGTTGTAGCATGTTTCTTCACAGACGAAGAAGGTATCATTGCGAAGCAGCAGCTGGCACTGGACATGGGATATAATGCGACCGAGATTCGTCGCCCAGATGAGAACAGCACGTATTTTTATGTGTATGATCCAGATATGTTGTCTGTTGAATTTAGAGTTGGATAAAGATTATGAGCGCCTTGGCGGATTGCCGGGGCGCTTTTTGATTATCTTGACCAATATGCTGTCAAAATAGTAAAATTAAGCATATAGAAGGACTAGAAGGTATATTGCAACTGGAGATAATGAGAAGTTATTAGGGAGGAATAAACATGAAGAGTAAATTCTTAAGTTTGATTCTGGCATTCACGTTGGTATTTACTATGATGCCGATGATGAGCGGGGTGGCGTATGCAGAGACAACGCCTATATCTGTTTTGGACCTTACTTATGATCCAGCTGTACTTGATCTAAATACTGCATGGACAGAAGGTGAGGTTAGTAAAAGAGTTCGTTCCAATTTATCAACAACAACAACTGGTTTACAAGTAGATCCAAATAATTCGGGATTAGTGTACTTGAACCCTGAAAAAACAGCTTGGAATGGAATCAGTGATGGCACAGACAAGGTGTCTAATACAAAAGAATATGGGCTAAAAATTCATCTTACGGTAAGTTCTGGTTACGACTGGGTTGAATCAGCCAAGAAAACTACATCGTCAGAAATATCGGGCCTTACAGTTAACATTAACGGAGTACAGGTTACGGGCGATTGCAAGTTTGGATACAGCGCAACTTGGAATGAAATCGATGTATATTATGGCATTGGAATGGCAGAGTCAACACCGATTGTAACTAATATTTCAATAACCGATAATGACCTTTCTATTGCTAAAGGTACAACACATACCTTCACTGGCTCAGTTGAAGGAACTGTGACCAACAAGTCAATTCAGTGGTCCGTTGAGAATGCAAATAGCCCGGGTACATCCATCAATAGCTCAGGCGTGCTCACTATTGCAGTTGATGAATCTGCTAGCACATTAAAGGTTGTCGCAACATCTGCAGCAGATAGTACTAAGAAAGCATCTGTTAATGTTACACTAACAGAAGGGGCTCCTTACATTTCATCAGTTACGGTATCTCCAAGCAGCACTACACTCAAGCCTAGAGCAATAAAGCAGTTTGATGTAGTAGTTGAAGGAACACAGTCTGATAAGAGCGTTACATGGAGTGTAATAGGTGCAAACAGTACTGATACCCAAATTGATTCTAACGGTATTCTGACTGTTGGAACTGATGAAACTGCAACATCATTTACTGTTAAAGCAGTTTCAAACAAAGACTCAAGCAAGTATGCCACATCAACAGTTACTGTTGAACAGCTTAACCAGGTTTCTGCTATTGAATTAAACTATGATGCTGATGTTTGGAATGTAAGAGAAGGCTGTACTGAAGGTGATGTTGATACAAGAGTTCGTTCCAATTTAGCTACATCTACAACAGGTTTAAGCGTAGATCCAGCGAATTCAGGATTGATGTGTTACAATACTGAGGCAAACGCATGGTACGGAATCGGTGAAGGCACAAATATGGTGTCCCAATCAACATTATATGGATTCAAATGTCACCTTAAGTTGGATGAGGATTATGACTGGATCGCATCTGCTAAGAAACCTACACCTTCAGAAATAACAGGACTTACAGTTAAGGTTAACGGTGTAGATGTTACAAGTGATTGTACATTTAGCTATAGTGCATCTTGGAATGAGTTGGATGTATATTACGGCATTGGAAATGGCAAGGCAGAACTTGTCACAGTAAGCTTTAATACATCCGGTGGAACAGAAATCCCATCACAGACTATTGAGAAGGGACAGAAAGCAACACAGCCAGCTGACCCAACTAAGGACGGTTATACTTTCATGGGTTGGGTAAGCGGTTCAGGTAGATTTTTCAGTTTTGATACTCCTATCGGAGCTAATACAACACTTTATGCTCAGTGGGCAGCTGTTCATACTCACTCATGGGACGATGGTGTGATAACAACACCTTCAACATGTTCTACTGAAGGCGTTAAGACATATACATGTTATTGTGGTGGCATTAAGACAGAACCAGTGCCTGTAGATCCAGACGTTCACACATGGGACAGCGGCGTAGTGACAATCGCGTCAGGCCTTTGGAAGAATGGTGTGAAGACGTTCACTTGTACAGAATGTACAGCAACTAAGGAAGCGACAATCAGCGGATACTGCGGCTACTACGTTAAGTCATTCAAGCTGTCAAAGGGCAAGAAGTACTTCACAGCTAAGTGGAAGAAGCAGTCCAAGGCTAACCGCAAGAAGTTCAGTGGCTACCAGGTAGAATACTCACTCTACTCAAGCTTCAAGGACTCTAAGAAAGTAACTGCTAGCGCAGCTTCCAAGTCCAAGAAGGTAAAGGGACTGAAGGCTAAGACTTACTACTATGTTCACGTTAGAACATATAAGTACTACGGTGGTAAGTACTACTATTCAAATTGGAGCACAACTAAGAAGGTAAAGACAAAGTAATATTAAGAATTGAGTAAGCGTGTGCGATGATATAGTCGCACACGTTTTTTTGGTGTAAAATGTATGTAGATTCCAACAATGACAGAAGATGAACAGCTGCAGCTGCTTTCAACAAACGGTATGCTGGTGAAGCGCCCGATCGTTGTTAAGGAAGATACAGTTCTCGTCGGCTTCAAAGAACCAGAATGGGAAGCTAATTTGAAGTAGCAAACAGTTTGTGGTATATTAAAGTCAGTACATTATCGGAAACTCTAGTATATATTGAGAGGATAGAAACATGGTAGAAACAAGACCTTATGTAGATTGGCAGTTAATGAATGATTTCATGGTAGACGTATTCGTTAAGTACGGCGTACCTGAAGAAGATGCTAAGA
>JAGHTQ010000201.1 GCA_018065295.1 Candidatus Colimonas fimequi
ACTTAGCAGAGAAACAAATTTTAGAAGGGACTGCCTCATCGCAGGTAATCACCCACTTCCTCAAACTTGGCTCCACAAAAGAGCGTCTTGAAAAGGAGAAACTCGAAGAAGAGAACAAACTTCTCCGTGCAAAGACTGAGGCGCTTCAAACTGCCAAGAGACAGGAAGAGCTATTCGAGGAACTTAAGGTCGCATTGCGCCGTTACAACGGACAATCGGTCGAGGAAGACGAGTATGAGGATTAGATCATATTCTGAGATGTGCGAACTCCCTTCTTTCGAGGAACGCTTCGAGTACCTTAAGCTTAACGGCAGGGTTTCGTCGCAGACCTTCGGATGGGATAGGATATTTAACCAGCAATTCTACCGCTCGAATGAGTGGAAGGATGTCCGCGACTATGTATTGGTCCGTGACTGCGGTTGTGACCTGTCTCACCCTGACCATGAGATTCATGGTTCAAGGATTATAGTTCATCACATGAATCCTATAGACCTCAATGATATTCAAGAAGTCAGCAAGTTCCTTCTCGACCCCGACTTCCTGGTTTGTACAACTCATCACACCCACAATGCAATACATTATGGAGACGAGTCGCTACTCGCTAGGGATCCGATCGAGAGATTTGCAAATGACACTTGCCCCTGGAAACAAAGATAAAGGAGGTATGTATGGATAGCATATTAGTAACAGTCAAGCAGTTGCTTGGCATTAGCGAGGACGACGATTACTTCGATCCTCAAATAATTGCACTGATCAACGATGCTCTGTCCACCCTTGCACAGCTCGGTGTTGGACCCGAAGACGGCTTTGTCATCTATGACGACTCCGCTTCATGGACAGACTTCCTTGGCGAGACCAAGTTACTTGAGTCAGTCAAGACATACGTGTACCTCAGTGTTAAAGTAGTGTTCGATCCGCCTACGAGCCCTAGTGTCGTAGAGTCTTTCAATAGAAAGCTCGACCAGCTTGAATGGAGATTGAACGCTAGAGTAGATCACGATTAAGGAGAAACACTATGAAAGAAAATTATCTCGTACATCATGGTATACTCGGAATGAGATGGGGTATAAGAAGATACCAGAACAAAGATGGCTCTCTTACACCCGCTGGTAAAAGACATGCTGCCGAACTCGCCAAAGAGTATAACGACCTTGTAGACCCTACAGGCGCTAAGCGCAAAGCTGCCGAAGCTGCTAAAGCGCAGCAGACGCTCCAGAACGCACAGCAGAATGCTAATCAGAACCAGAATCAAAATCAAAATAACCAGCAGAAAAACAACAATAACAATGGCAACAATAATAACAACGGAAACAATAACAACAAGTACGGTAACAATGACATCGAACTTGTAGACCTTGAGTTCCGTCAGAAGGTTGCCCAGATGAAACTGCAGCGTGACTATCTTCAGGCTCAGGCCGACATAGCTAAACTTACACCTAAGAAAGTAAGTGCTGGTAAGAAATTCATGAAAGCGATCGAAGACGCGGCAAAGAATCCTATACTCCAGCCCATGATTAAAGAAGCTGGCGCTGCAATCTCCGATAAACTTCTCACCAAAGCCGGAATTAAACAGCCTGCTCAGAAGTCGCAGAAAGATCAGTGGAAAGATCAGTATGACAGCCTCAAGGCGAAATACGATGTTGAATCTATGGCTAAGAAGTTGTATGATGAATTTGGCATTGGCGTTGGCGGCACAGTAGCTGGTGATCGAGCTGCAAAAGCCCAAAGCGAATCTGCCACATCGGCAGCTCGTAAGGTACACACTTATAAAGTTAAGAAACGCGCAGTTCAAGCGGACGCATTCTCTACCTCTACAAGTGCTTCCAGTCCCGTGCTCAACGACTTCGCTCAGCTTGGATCTACGATTGTTGCAGGTTTCCTTAATCCGTCACCTGTTGACGCTTATCTGCCTGGTAAACACTAATTCGAGTAACACTATTACATTATAAGGAGTTCAGCAATGGCATTATCGAACACAGCTACACCTATATATTATGGTGAGTTTCGTGATGCTGTTATAAGAGGAGAAATCCCTATCAACGAAAAGATCTCGTTGGAAATGAATCGTATCGACAGCTTGATAGACGATCCAGACATCTATTACGATCCTGAGAAAGTGGAAGGCTTTATAGCATTCTGTGAGAGCGAATTGACTCTTACTGATGGATCCGACTTGAAACTATTGGACTCGTTTAAGTTGTGGGCCGAACAACTATTCGGCTGGTACTACTTCGTTGACCGTAGCGTATATGTTCCTGATGAAGACGGCGGTGGACGCTTCGTTCAGAAACGAATACGAAAACGATTGGTCAACAGGCAATACTTGATCGTGGCTCGAGGAGCTGCTAAATCGCAGTACGAGTCATACATACACAATTACTTCTTAAACGTCGACACGACAACAACCCATCAGGTTCACACTGCACCTACAATGCGACAAGCAGAAGAAGTGCTGGCTCCTATGCGTACTGCAATAGTAAGAGCGCGAGGACCATTGTTTGAATTTCTGACTATGGGATCTATCCATAATACGACCGGCTCTAAAGCTGATCGTCAGTTACTAGCATCTACGAAGAAGGGTATAGAGAACTTCCTTACAGGTTCCCTCTGTGAGATACGACCTATGTCAATTGACAAGTTACAGGGTCTTAACAGCCGAATCAACTCGGTCGACGAGTGGCTTTCAGGCGATACTCGAGAGGACGTTATCGGTGCCTTGGAACAGGGTGCATCTAAGAATGATGACTACCTGATCCTTGCTGTTAGTTCAGAAGGTACTGTGCGTAATGGACCTGGTGATACAATCAAAATGGAGTTGATGCAAATCCTAAAAGGCGATTACGTCAACCCGCACGTATCCATTTGGTGGTACTGTCTTGATTCTATCGACGAAGTAAATAACCCTAGTACATGGCTAAAGGCTAACCCCAATCTGGGTAAGACCGTCTCTTATGAGACCTATCAGCTTGACGTAGAAAGAGCAGAGAATGCTCCGTCTACTCGAAATGATATTTTGGCCAAAAGATTTGGCATCCCTATGGAAGGCTACACGTACTTCTTTACATATGAGGAAACCCTCCCGCATAGAAGACGTACTTTCTGGAAGATGCCCTGCGCACTTGGAGCCGACCTTTCACAAGGCGACGACTTCTGTGCGTTTACATTCCTATTCCCGCTTGCCGATGAATCATTTGGTATCAAGACTCGAAGTTATATTTCTGCGCTGACCTACTCACAGTTGTCAACCGCGATGAAGTACAAGTACGACGAGTTCATTAACGAAGGAAGCCTCATTGTTATGGACGGCACAGTCCTCGACATGATGAAAGTCTACGAAGACCTTGACGAGTACATAATTGAGGCCGACTACGATGTACGTTGTTTCGGTTACGACCCTTACAATGCGAAAGCCTTCGTTGAAAGATGGGAAAGAGAGAATGGACCCTACGGTATCGAGACTGTTATTCAGGGCGCTAAAACCGAATCAGTTCCTCTTGGCGAATTAAAGAAGCTTGCTGAAGAGCGTATGCTTCTGTTCGATGAGGAGCTTATGAAGTACGCAATGGGTAACGCAATTGTCATAGAAGATACCAATGGCAACCGTAAACTTAGTAAGATGCGTTACGATAAGAAGATCGATAACGTGTCTGCTATGATGGACGCTTATGTGGCGTTCAAACTAAACCAAGACGCATTCGATTAACTCGAAAGATAAGGAGATAACAAATGGGAATTATGGACAGTCTGTTTCACGGCTGGAATGCATTTGGCAATCGTGACCCCACGAATACAGCCGACTTAGCAAACGGTTACTCTTATCGACCTGACCGCGTTCGTCTCTCAAGAGGCAACGAGAAGTCGATCATTACATCCATTTACAATCGAATTGCACTTGACGTAGCCGCCGTAGACATTGTTCACTGTCGGGTAGATGATAACAATAGATACGAGGCAGAGGTCGAATCAAAGCTCAATAGATGTCTTAAGGTCGAAGCAAACCTTGACCAGACAGCACGAGCTTTCAGACAAGATCTCGTTATGTCATTATTCGATGAGGGATGCGTTGCAATAGTGCCTGTTGACACTAACGTTAATCCCAAAACTGGAGCTTTTGACATCTCTTCAATGCGCTCTGGTAAGATTGTGGAGTGGTATCCTAAGATGGTGAAACTCCGAGTCTACAATGAAGAGAAGGGAATTAAAGAAGACATCATTCTTCCGAAATCCGCTGTTGGCATTATAGAGAACCCTCTGTACGCCATCATGAACGAGCCCAACTCAACATTACAGAGACTGATAAGAAAGCTCGCACTTCTCGACTTAACCGATGAACGAAACTCATCCGGCAAACTTGACCTTATCATTCAGCTTCCTTACCTGGTTAAATCACAAGGAAGAAAGGATGCGGCTGAGATCCGAAGAAAAGAGATCGAGAAACAATTAACCAATTCAAAATACGGTATTGCGTACACAGACGGTACTGAGCACATTACTCAGCTCAACAGACCGGCTGAAAACAACCTTCTTGCACAGGTGCAGACGCTTACCGAATCACTCTACGCACAGCTTGGTATAACGCAGGCTGTTATGGACGGTACGGCAGATGAGCAGGCTATGCTCAACTATTACAATAGAACTGTAGAACCTATCGTTTCCGCAATCGTGGAAGAGATGCGTCGTAAGTTCTTGACTAAGACTGCTCGTACTCAGGGTCAATCGATTCTATCGTTTAGAGACCCGTTCAAACTCGTTCCGATTAACAACATCGCAGACATTGCAGATAAGTTTACTCGTAACGAAATACTCAGTTCTAATGAGCTTCGTCAGATTATCGGCGTTAAACCTTCTGACGATCCTAAGGCCGATGAACTTGTTAACAGTAACATCTCTCAGCCTAATGAAGGAGACCAAGAAGCTGTACCCGAACTGGTAGACGAATCTAAGGAAGGAGAATAATCAAAATGGAAAACTACGACTTTAGTGGTTGGGCTACCAAAGCGAACCTCAAGTGTTCCGACGGTAGAACCATCATGAAAGACGCATTCAAGGCACAGGACGGAGCGCTTGTTCCTCTCGTTTGGAACCATCAGCACAACGATCCTGAAGATGTCCTTGGCCATGCACTTCTCGAGAACCGAGATGAAGGTGTGTACGCATACTGTACATTTAATGAAAGCGAAACTGGTAAGACAGCTAAGCTTCTTGTTCAGCATGGCGACGTAAGCGCTCTTTCAATCTACGCAAATCAGCTTCAGCAGAACCTCAACAACGTCGTTCACGGTAACATCCGCGAAGTATCGCTCGTTCTTGCTGGCGCAAACCCCGGCGCATTCATCGACGCAGTAATTAAGCATGGTGAAGAGAGCGACGAGGAAGCTGTCATCTATACTGGAGAACCCATTGAGCTTTTCCACTCAGAAGAGGCAGCTGAAGAACCCGCTGCAGAGGAACCCGCAGCAGAAGTTACAGAGGAAGAGGGCGAACTCGCTCATTCCGACGAAAAGAAAGCAACAACAGTTGGCGATGTATACAATTCATTCACAGAAGAGCAGAAGACTGTTGTACACGCACTCATCGGTGAAGCACTTGCTATGGCAGGCGTATCCGATGATGACGAATCTAACGAAAAATCTGAAGGAGGATCAGACATGAAACACAACGTATTTGAGAACGACACTCAGGAAAACACACTTGCACACGACGCTATGGAAACCATCATCAACGATGGTAAGCGTTACGGCTCCCTGAAGGAGAGCTTCCTTGCTCATGCACAGGACTACGGTATCGAGAACATCGACTACCTCTTCCCCGAAGCAAAGAGCGTAAACAACACACCCGAGTACATCAAGAGAGACACGTCTTGGGTAGCTACTGTAATGAACGGCGTAGGCCATACACCCTTCTCTAGAATTAAGTCTGTATTCGCAGACATCACTGCTGACGAAGCAAGAGCTAAGGGTTACATCAAGGGCAAGCTCAAGAAGGAAGAAGTATTCTCGCTCCTTAAGAGAACAACCACACCTACAACCATCTATAAGAAACAGAAGCTCGACCGTGACGACATCATCGACATCACAGACATGGATGTTGTAGCATTCATCAAGTCCGAGATGAGACTCATGCTTGACGAGGAAATTGCAAGAGCAATCCTTGTAAGCGACGGCCGTCTCACATCTGATGACGATCACATCAACACTGACTGCGTAAGACCTATCTGGACTGATAAGGCTCTTTACACAATTAAGAAGAGAGTAGACCTCGCTGCTGGCTCCACTGGCGCTGATAAGGCTAGAGCATTCATCGATGCTTGCATCAGAGCTCGTAAAGACTATAAGGGTTCTGGTAACCCCGTATGCTTCACAACTGAGGACATGGTTACAGAGTGCCTCCTTCTCGAGGACTCCATCGGCCGTAAGATTTACCCCACAGTTGAATCTCTCGCTACAACTCTCCGTGTAAGCAAGATCGTAACTGTTGAAGTTATGGAAGGCCTTACAAGAGTTGGTACCGTTGCTGATGATGGCGACACAGACACTCGTGAACTCGGTGCTATCCTTGTTAACCTTAACGACTACAAGGTAGGTGCTGATAAGGGCGGCGCTATCGCTATGTTCGACGACTTCGACATCGACTACAACCAGCAGAAGTACCTCATCGAGACACGTATCTCTGGCGCGCTCATTAAGCCTTACTCTGCTATCGCTGTTGAGTTCGTACAGGCGTAAGTCTTAAATAGTAAAGGAGAATTTCAAAATGGCTAGATGGCATGGTACAATCGGCTTCGTAATGTTCAAAGAGGAGCCCGCAGATTCTGGTATTTGGATCGAAGTTCCTGTAGAACGTACGTACTCAGGCAATGTGCTTAGAAAGTCTATGCGCAATACACCAACAGAGCACGTAAACGACGACATCAACATCTCCAACGAGATCAGCGTTGTTGCCGATCCATTTGCCTACCAGAATTCTCAATACATTAAGTACGCAGAATTCATGGGTGCTAGATGGAAGATTACTAACATCGAAATCCAGTATC
>JAGHTQ010000034.1 GCA_018065295.1 Candidatus Colimonas fimequi
CTCTATCCGAACCCGCATCAATCTCAATGTCATCTACATAGAGCGTCGCGTTGCCTTTCTTAATCTTGAAGATTTTCTTCTGGACAAGCTCGTCGCCCGAATATACATATGCTGTCAACTCTGTAGGAACATCGCTGTATGCGCTGTAGTCATGTTTATATATTATACCTGGAATTGCTGAATCCTCCCCCTTAAGGAACGTTGCGTACTCATATTCATTGCTGTCAGAGCCCTTATACTTCAGCACAACCTTTGATACCGTATCTGTGATATCAGTTTTGCTGATTCCTAACGCACCTTCGTTCTCAATATCATACAACTTCAGCGAATCCATCAGTTTTTCGCCGAATACATATGATTTCTTGAGGGATAACCACTTACCCGACTTCATATTCCTCATATACATGAATGTATCAGGATTTGTAGCGTCTCTAAAGGTCTTGCTATTTCCCACATATTTTGTAGTCAGCTCATAAGCTCCATCTGCAAGTCCGACAAAAGTTGCACTAGCAGTATTAGTTTTGCTATCAATTTCGCCCTTTAATATATTTTCGTTCTGACCATCACTAAGTGCGAATTCAATATTACCCTGCGGCTCAGTTCTAGCACCGTCTTTGCAGTTGTTGATTGGAATTGTGAATGTAACACTCTTACCATCGGCTGATTCTTCACAGGACACATCACCGAAGGCTACGTCTCTCTTAGAGTAATCTACATCCAGAGTTTCTGAATATGCAGTTATTCTATATGTGTTGCCCAATGCTGATATTTCAGAATTAACTCTGCATCTATACTCACCCTTCGTGCTTAATGTACATTTACTGAACTTAAGAGTTGATGCTGTCTGTGTCACCAGATCATCCCATAACCCAGTCTTGCTGTTATATTTCTGCCACTGGAATGATTTGTTCTTAAAGATAAAATTATCATCTTCAGCAACGTTTGCTGTTACATTATGGATCGTGTCGTAATATACCATCAGCGAAGTATCCGACAGGTTTACCTGTGGATGGAATGTTGCACGAGTTTTACAAGTGATCGGTGCAGAAGGCACACTAATATCAGGCGCCTTAGCTCGTCTCGCCTGGATCCTGTATTCATATTCTGTATAGTCTGAACGACCGGTATCTATGAAGATGTAATCCTTAATTGTTTCGCCTGTTTCTTCGTCATATACCAGTTCGCCATTTTTATTCTTTCTTATCTGATAATCGCCAGCCTTAACTGTACCAATGAGTTCGTCATTTGCCCCTTCTGTAAACTCATTGTGCCTGTAAATGTCATATGCAGTAACAGAACTGTCGTTTCTTGACCACGTTAAAGCAACTTGAGAGTCGCTGGTGTTCACATAGTCTTGTCTGAAGTTTGTTGGAAGTGTTGGCGGTTTGGTAACATCTTTAGTAAGATATGTCACTACTGGGAATGTGTTGCCATTTTCATCCTCATAATTATATTTCATCAATTTCCATGAGAAGTAGTAGTCGTAGCCCTTAGCTGCTGGAGGCATGTTGTAAACGGTTCCGCTGGCAGTAGTGCTCTCTGATTTAGCTTCTCCTGTAACGCCACCTCCCATAGCATCAAAATGACCACCACCTCTAAAGGCTTCTGTACCCCACACGAGAGTGAAATCAAGCCCCGCTTCATTGGTATGCTCTGTGTCAGTATCTTTACCCTTAGTGATTTCCTGAGTCACATCTCCGCCCATTGAGAATGATGGAGCAGACCAGTCGCCATCGTAAACCGTCGCATCTTTATAACCGTTTGTTGATGAAGGGTAGGATGCAGGATCGCCACACTTGGACTTGATTGCTGTTCCTTCAAGTTCTGGAAGTGCTGGGTTTTCTTCCTGGATTTCATTATATGTCTCAAGTGAAATGGTTTGTGATACAGGCTGATAAGGAATTGTTACATACTGCTTTCTTGTTTCCTGCTCGTAATTGCCATCGTCATCAACATTCATGTATTCCACTTCATACTCATATGTAGCGCCTGGAACCGAGAAGAAAACTACACAGTCTTCCCCAGCAATGGTACTGTAATTAATTGCGTATTCGTCATAATCTGTAGTTGTATTAGTATAAGTGTGCTGATAGCTAAAGTTTAGTTCACTCTGAGATGTCAGGAATGTTTCACTTGTGAACGACGGGCCGACAGCTATGCTGCATGTTCCTCCGCTGACATCCCCCTTGCTGCTTGATGAACCCCATGCAGTGTTGGAAAAGTCCTTGATATCACTGCCACCATCGACATGTTCTGCTACGTCTTCGAAATATGGAGCAGATGCTAAAAATGCGCAAACTCTAGGAGATGAATAAATCATCTTATGTCTGCCAGTATACCTCATTACAGCACTATCCTGGTCAGTATCAATGTTCGTAAAGAATTTACCCTTTGTCAGCAAGCTATTACGTGAGATTGTATCCGTATCGAGATTGTTCTTTATAGTTTTGCCTCCGTTATCGTACACAGTATCGCATGTATATCTCTGATTACCAGTTACTATTCTATTTACAGTTACTCCCTGGGTAGCTGGTCCTGCCATGAATGCACCTGCTGCGCCAAATTCATAGTACGGCTTATCTTCGTGGAGTTTCTTGCCACTGTCATCCAGTTCGTCAACAATTGTAAACTGATCTTCCAGCTTATATAGCACGCTGTCCAGATACAAGAGGTATCCCTCATTTTTGCCGTTAAGCTGAACAATACTGATGTTGGCTTTCATACCTGGAAGTGATAAATATTCTCCATCAAAACCGTTTGATGACACCCATTTATTAGGATTGCTTGAGTCGCTATTATCCTTTGTTCCCTGAATGACTTTTACAGTCTGCATCTGCTTACATTCCAGGCGTTCTGTACCCTTGTCATATACATAGCAGCCCACAGTTCTATTATCATTTGCTAGTACAGCCTGCTCAATGCTGCTACCTCCTAACAGAACTTCAGTTTCGCCATTCTCATCTATATCGCCAATGGTAAATGCGACTCTGCATAGAGATTCGCTTCCATAGCTAATTTTCTGTGTCTTTCTAAGCATATTGCCGTTTTTCTCACCGTAGAGAATAACGGATTTTGATTCTGTGGTATTGGCTCCGTCAATTTTACCTGTACTCTCGGATATCAGTTTGACTGTACCCCAGGATGCAATTAAATCATCTGTTCCATCCCCGTCAACATCACCTGATGCCAAATCAAGTGAATTGTATGGTTTATGCGGTCTAATGCCAGAGGTATCTATTGAATATGTCCATACCTTTTTCCAACTGCTGACCTTATTGCTCTCTACATTATCGGCAATAATTTTATAGATTGTTACATTTTGGTCAGCACCAGCACTTATTACAGCGATTTCATCCAGATTGTCTCCGTCAAAGTCGCCTGTGCAGAGGTCAATAGATTTCATATAATCAGCCTTCTGATTAGCATCTGTGAGCTGATCAACTTTAATCGCTTCGCTAGACGAGTCGTTTCTGGAGTTGTATATTCTCAGATTAACATTATTAGCATTGTCTATAGTAAGATATGCCAAGTCGTTCTTTCTTCCATTGCCATCAAAACACCCAGCCTCTGCAATAGTGAAGCTGTCATTTGTCGCCACAATTCCGCTGCGCTGCTTTTTATCTGCGAAGAAATCGTCATACTTATCTTCCAGTTTGCCGTTATCACCATAAAGAGTGCTGCCGTCGCTGCCCGCAATCAGAAGTTCTGAAATCTCCTGCATTGTCTTGTATTCAGAGCCATTAGGGTTCTCATCGGAATCCTCATCATAGCCTTCAGGCATCTCATCAGTATCGAAGCCTAAAGCCTGCAGTTCAGTTTCAGTGTCGTCCAGTTCTTCGCTCTCTTCTTCGTCTTCACTAGAAAACAGAGCCATAACCTTCTCCTTAAGTCCACTGGACTCAGAGTCTGTCTGGCCTCCATCTGTGGCATAAGCTGCACCACCTATTGACATGTTTCCTAGCGCCATCGTAAACACGATAGCAAATACTAATAGACGTTTCATAAATCTATTTGTCTTCACAAAGCACCTCCATATAGATACATTTCTTATTCTAATTTTACCACTTCTACCCATTATTAATTTCCCAGTGCCTTGGGTTTTTGCTATTTGGGGGGAATTTATTTCACTTTTTTACAGCGCGAATCATACGACCACAATATGTAGTACCAGTCACCCTCAAATAGATTGTGCGCAATCTATTTGACACCGTGCACGTTTCCCTTTACAATACAACTATGGACGTACAGAAGTATTTAAGCGAAAGCATCGAAAACATGATGAAGGACTGCAGTCCAGCGATCTTCTGAAGATTGGTCATGAAGGCGGCTGCGCCCTCTTTGGTAAAGATGAGGAAGTTAAAGATTATGTATAAAATTACAGCGAGATTACAGATGTAGTCTCGCTTTTTCTTTGCTATAATTGGGTCATGGTTAAGAAAAATTCGGCTGTGAAGGCAGCATTACTAACAGGCGTATCGTTCGCCGGATATAATATAGGATCGGGATTCGCCACCGGAATCGAGGCCACCCAGTTCTTCGCATCCTGGGGACCAGTTCATGGATTCATGGGCATCGGCCTTGCGGCTATTCTGGCAATAATCACCCTGCTTGTGATTTACAACGCTGGATACGAAGAGCATTTCCCTGACAGCAAGTCCGTATATAGCTATTTCTTCGGCAGGAAACTGGGTGCTTTTTTTGACATATACGTGTACGTCAGTCTCCTTCTCATGGCGCTTGCTATGATTAGCGGTGCAGGCGCGACTATCAACCAGTACTCGGGCATTCCTACAATAGTCGGAGCATCAATTATGGGCGCCGTGAGCATTGTTGTCTCCATGACTGGAATTAACAGGCTGAAGAATATACTCAGTTATATTACGTTTTTTATCGTGGGATCAATTATTTGTTCTGCGATATATATTTTTGTGACTACCGATATAACAGTGACTCAAGGCGCCGCTAATGTGGACCAATACGTTGATGATGGGCTAATGCTCCACGCTGCATTCCTGGGACTTAAGAGCTGGTACTTCAGCAGTCTGGCTTCTGTAGGTCTTCTTATTACAGCAGGATTCGCCTGGGCGTCAGTAACCGGCAGCCTATGCCAATCACGCAAAGAAGCCATGTTAACAGGCATCTTCTCATCTGTGATTTTTTATTCCACATTCATCGTGGTAACGTATATGCTGCTAGTATCAACGGACTTCGTAGCCGGCCAGGAAGTGCCCCTTCTGGGCGTAATACAGCACTTCATGCCACCTCTTGCCATCGTGTACTCGGGCATCATTATCATTGCCATTTTCGCCACAGTTACCGGCAGATTATTCAGCATCGCGGAGCGATATGGCAGGGGCAAGAAGCCAGTTGAATTTGCTATAGTGCTGGTAATTACTGTTGTGGCCATTGTCGGAACTAAATTCATATCCTTCAGCCTGCTGTCAAACTTCCTGTTCCTCTTCTGCGGAGCTACTGGAGTTGTCATGGGACTGCTGCTGATTGGGAGTTATATCAGGCGTAAGCTTGCCAAATAGCACTATTAATTGCATGATAAAAGGGACCTCAAATCGAGGTCCCTTTGTTATTATTTCATCTACATATCCGCGAACTGTGAATTATAGAGCTGTGCATAGAAGCCGTCCTTCTCCAGGAGTTCTTCGTGGCTACCCTGCTCTACGATGTCGCCGTGGTTAAGAACCAGAATATGATCCGCATTCTTAATTGTTGACAGACGATGGGCAATAACAAACGTTGTTCTGCCAGCTGTCATGTTATCCATTGCCTGCTGAATCATGGCTTCGGTACGTGTATCAACGGAACTTGTAGCTTCATCCAGAATCATAATTGGAGCTTCACTTAAGATTGCACGAGCAATTGTAAGCAGCTGTTTCTGACCCTGTGAAATGTTAGTACCCTCTTCGTTGATGAGAGTATCATAGCCCTGTGACTGAGTTCTGATGAAGTGGTCAACATAAGCAGCCTTTGCAGCCGCTTCAACTTCTTCGTCAGACGCATCAGGTCTACCGTAGCGAATGTTCTCGCGAATTGAGCTGCTGGTCAGCCATGTATCCTGCAGTACCATACCGAACATTTCACGGAGATTAGTTCTGCTAAGGTCGGTAATGTCGTTACCATCAACGCTAATCTTACCACCATTAAGTTCATAGAATCTCATCATCAGCTTAACAAGAGTAGTCTTGCCAGCACCAGTTGGACCAACAATGGCAACTGTCTGTCCCGGACGAGCTGTGAATGAGAAGTCATTGATTACTGGTTCGTCATCCTTATATCCGAATGATACGTGTTCGAATGATACTTCACCCTTAACGTCTTCCAGAGCAACCTTCACCTTAGGCTCAGCATCGATGTCAACTTCTTCCTCTTCTTCAATGAGAGAGAAGATTCGCTCCGCTGCAGCTGCAGTGGACTGAAGCTGGTTAGCAACGTTTGCCACCTGCTGAATTGGATGGTTGAAGCTTCTTACGTACTGAATGAAGGCCTGAATGTTACCGATGGAAATGCGGCCTTTGATAGCCAGATATCCGCCAAGGAGACATACGCAAACATATGACGCATTACCAATCAAAGCAGTGATTGGCATCATGAATGATGAGAAGAACTGTGACTTCCAAGCGGATTCACACAGCTTGTCATTGTATTCATTGAATACCTTCTCTGATTCCTCTTCTCTATTAAATGCCTTGATAATGATGTGGCCAGTGTACATTTCTTCAACGTGACCGTTAACATTACCCAGATACTTCTGCTGATTCTTGAAGTACTTCTGTGATCTGCCGACAACGACCTTGATTACAATCATTGAAAGCGGCACGATCATAAGAGCCATCAGAGTCATAATCAGACTGATACGAAGCATCATAACGATGATACCTATGAGAGTGGCGAAACTTGTAATCATCTGTGTGATACTTACAGACAGTGACTGGTTAACGGTCTCAATATCGTTAATCATTCGGCTCTGTATCTCGCCGTGAGTCATACCATCGAAATACTTAAGCGGCAGTCTGTCCATCTTCTTGGACATCTGGTCACGGAACTTATAGACTATGCTCTGCGAAACATCCGCCATAATCCAGCCCTGAACTGTTCCGAAGAAGAAGCTGGCAACGTACATAGCCAGAAGAATCATCAGAATATACAGAAGGGCGCTATAGTCAACGTGTCCCACCATGAGTCCCTTAACAACAACGTCTGTCGCTGCACCGAGAACTGTCGGTGAAATGATGCTAAATACTGTGCTCAAAATAGCGAACGTGAACACCACGATAAGTCTGAACTTATATGGCGCCATGTATTTAACCAGTTTGAGGAGTGTACCCTTGAAGTCGTCTGCCTTCTCGCCCGGCATCATTTTGCCAGCAGGTCCCGCAACGCGGGCACCCTTCTTCTTATTAGGCATAGGAGCAGCCATTAGTCACGCCCCCTTTCTAATTCTTCCTCACTAAGCTGAGAAAGAGCAATTTCCTGGTAAACTTCACAAGTATTGAGAAGTTCTCTATGTGTACCCTTGCCAACCAGATGGCCGTCATCGAGAACGAGAATCTGGTCCGCATCCATAATTGTATTAATACGCTGTGCAACGATGATGATAGTGCTTCCAGCCACCTTCTCTGCTAGAGCCTGACGAAGCGCCTTGTCTGTCTTGAAGTCGAGAGCTGAGAAGCTATCGTCAAATATATAGAGCTTCGGTCTCTTAACCAAAGCGCGGGCGATTGATAATCTCTGCTTCTGTCCACCAGATACGTTAGTACCACCCTGTGCTACCATCTCATCGATACCGTTAGGCTTCTCCTTGATGAACTCTGTAGCCTGAGCGATGTCCAGGGCTTCCATGAGTTCCTCATCTGTGGCGTCGCCTTTGCCATATCTCAGGTTGTCTGCAATAGTACCTGAGAACAGGAGACCCTTCTGAGGAACGTAACCTATCTCGTCTCTCAGCTGACTCATGGCAACGTTTCTAACATCGTGACCGTCGATGAGCACCTGACCTTCGGTAACGTCATAGAATCTAGGAATCAGATTAATCAGAGTTGATTTACCGCTACCAGTACCACCGATAATTGCAGTAGTCTTGCCAGGCTCAGCAACGAAGCTGATCTCTGCCAGAACTCTTGAGTCTGCATCAGGATATCTGAAAGTAACGTTTCTGAATTCAACCTTGCCCTGTCCATTCTCAATCACTTCCGGAGTCTCAGGGTCAATGATTGTTGGTACCACGTCCAGAACCTTGCCGATTCTTCCAGCTGATACTGCAGCTCTTGGAATCATCATGAAGATCATTGTTACGAAAAGAAATGACATGATAACGTGCATTGCATACTGCAGATATGCCAGCATGTCGCCAATGAGCAGGTTCTGTGCTTCAACCATGTGAGCACCAACCCAAACTATAAGGATACCAACACCGCTCATTACGAAAGTAAGTGATGGCATCATAAGTGACATAGCCTTATTGACGAATCTGTTAATTCCAGTTACGTCCAGGTTAGCAACGTCGAAACGATCTTCTTCCTTCTTCTCTGTATTAAAAGCACGAACAACCAGAGTACCCTCAAGTCGTTCCTTCATAATCAGATTAACTCTGTCCAGCTTCTCCTGCATAACTTTGAACTTAGGCAGAATTGCTACGAAGCAAATGCCGATAATAACGAGTACGCAGATGAGCGCAACGCCAACAGTCCAGCTAAGAGCCAGGCTTGTCTTAACCGCCATGAATACGGCACCAACACCCATAATAGGCGCGAAGATTGCCATACGAAGAAGCATTACTGTTGCCTGCTGAATCATCTGAACGTCGTTAGTAGATCTTGTAATCAGTGATGCTGTTGAGAATGTTCCCAGTTCCTCTGTCGAAAACGCTGTTACCTTGCTAAACAGAGATTTTCTTAGCTTGCGAGATACTCCGGCTGCTGTTCTAGCACCAAGTCCGTTGGCACATATAGCAGATGCTGCACTTGCTGCCGCAATGACCAGCATGATAAGGCCAGTCTTCCTGATATAACCCATATCGCCCTTGATAATACCCAGGTCGATAATCTTAGCCATATATCCAGGAAGGAGCAATTCGCACATTGCCTGACAGAACAGGAACACTATTATTAAGCCAACAAACGGAATATATGGCTTGTAGTATTTCAGTACTGTTTTCAAAAAGTTTCCCCTTTCTTATCTAACTTCTAATTTAGTATACCTCACGTCTAGCCAGTTTCAAAGGGACCGCCCAACTTTTCACCTTATTTTCACATTGTTTTTTAAGGCGCCATGACTTACAATTTTCATAGAGATAAAGGAGGCCAATATGGCAACAAAGGATTTAGTACTTGCAGCTCTTCAGGCCAGTCGCGGCGACTATTTATCAGGGGAAGAGCTGAGCAATACATTGGATATTTCCCGCACTTCGATCTGGAAGGCGATAAAAACTCTCCGCGAAGAGGGACACAACATCGAAGCCGTAACAAACAAGGGCTACATGCTCATTCCGGACACACGTCTCATTACTGAGAGCGGCGTTCGCGATGGACTGGCAGAATTTTGCAAAGACATCCCGGTCCACGTCTTCGACACCATAGACTCAACTAACGCATACGCTAAGAAACTGGCACTGGACGGGGCACCAGATGGCACCGTCGTTATTGCCCGCACTCAGACTGCCGGCCGCGGAAGATTGGGCAGAAGTTTCTACTCACCACGTGAGGGTATATACATCAGCATCATCATTAAGCCTGAGTTTGACGTGAGCAAATCCGTGCTCATCACTTCTGCAGCAGCT
This sequence comes from Candidatus Colimonas fimequi, assembly GCA_018065295.1. Taxonomy (GTDB): domain Bacteria; phylum Bacillota; class Clostridia; order Peptostreptococcales; family Anaerovoracaceae; genus Lentihominibacter; species Lentihominibacter fimequi. The sequence goes on from JAGHTQ010000034.1 coordinate 9,791, forward strand.
GTAGCAGTAGCCCAGGCTATCGAAGATGTTGCTGGTCAGGATGCTAAGATCAAGTGGGTAAATGATATTTACGTTAACGATAAGAAGGTTTGCGGTATTCTCACTGAAGGCATGACCGATTTTGAAACAGGCAGAATTTCAAATCTGATTATCGGTATCGGAATTAACACATCGATCAAAGATTTTCCAGAGGAACTTCTCGGCACTGTAGGCGCAGTTGAAGGTGACTATTCAGCAGCACATCTTGCTGGCGCTGTAGTCAGCAACACCCTTAAGTACGCTCACGATATCGAGGCGAGAGCATTTATGGACGTATATCGCAGCAAGAGCCTCCTTACAGGAAGAACTGTTATGACTTACAAGGGCAGCTACAAAGTTAGCCCAGAAGACGAACTCACCGGCGTACCTGCCAAGGTTCTTGGCATCGACGACGACGGCGGTCTTCAGGTGGAATTTGAAGACGGAAGCCGTCAGGTACTGACTACTGGTGAAGTAACAATTAGATTATAAGCGGAGCGAGAAGTCACTACTGTTGTAGTGGCTTCTTATTTTGTGGTTTTATGGTTTCGTGGTTCTATGATTTCACCGGTCCAACTGCTCTTGACGTTTATTCTACGTCACTACCGTTGAAGGCGTCATTCTTTGCAAAGTTTCCTGCGAACGAATTTCACCGATGCGTCTTCGCCCGCCGTTGATACTGCGTCGCAACCGTTGAAAAAAGCGTCTAGAAATCCCGCGATTCCAATAGCTTCTTCAACGGTAGCAATAGAATTTCAATATAAGTAGCGCCCACGCCGGTGAAACAGACCTCCATATAACAAATGAATAATAGTTCTTTGTTGAGGACTTCTTTTACTGTATACTAGGTCTATGGGTAATTTAAGCAAAGTGATTTTATTTAGTGGGGACAGCATAGTTAACGGCTTCCCTTACAGACGCACTCAGTCTTTCCCATCGATTATCGAACGGGAGCTTGGTGTTACTGTATATAACGAAGGACGAAATGGCGAGACTGCTGCGCAGCTTTCAAGATATTTTCTCAGAGAAGTTAAGAGGCTTAAGCCTGACATGGTATTCATCATGACTGGTTCAAATGACGTGATGGAGGTGGGCGTTACAGCAGAGGGCGTTGCTGAAACTATTCTCGAGATGGCTGATGGGGCAGCGAAACTTGGCGCTGAAGTAGTACTGATGACATCAATTGATAACGACCCAGTGCTTGCCAGCCAGAGATGGATGCGTGGCGTGGACTACGTTCGTGCCAATAATCTCCTCTCAGAGATTGGTACAATACTTAAGGATTCGGAGTATACAGTTATTGATACTGGCACCCTTTATAGGGAGTGTGGCGAATACACTGACGGTGTTCATCCGACACCTGCCGGATACCGCTTCATCGCCGATATAATAATGAACGGAAACTACATTTAAGGAGTTAAAATATGAGATTAAGAAAACAACCGGACGAAATGCAGGAGAAAGAAATCCTGTTAATGGCAAGAATTTCAGATGCTCTGGCCCACCCTGCCAGAATTAAGATTTTTCGTTACATTATGCAGCAGAACAAGAAGTTCAAGAAGGTCTGCAACAAGGATCTTGTAGAGCATTTCGACTACGCACAGGCAACTATTTCACAGCACGTTAAGAAGCTGGCTGATGCAGGACTTCTCGAGAAGAGAAAGATCGACAGATACACTTATTACTACGTGCATCTTGGCACTCTCAATGACTATATGACTGCGACTAAGCATTTTGAGAATATGCCAGAAAGTGATGATTAATTATAGACGATGTTAAAAAGACGCTCGGTTGAGCGTCTTTTGTTATTGTTGTCTGTTATCAACGCAGCTGTCGAACAACGACGCAAACATCGTTCTTGACATCGTTGTTAAAACTGTTTATGATTGTCTCAAAGGAGGATGTTATTATGGATGCTATGGTAAAGACAATGAATAATCTGGTATCGATCAACGCATTTAATCGAGGTGAGGCGAGCAAGATTTTTGATATGGTGCGCAAGACAAATCAGCCTAAGCTTGTTCTTAAACGTAATGAACCAGAATGCATATTGTTATCACCGACTTCATATAGTGACATGGTTCGTGAACTTGAGGATTTGCGCGACTACAAGATGGCAATTGAGAGATTGGCCAAATCAGACGGCAAAACAATTACTTGGGAAAAACTCAAGACAACTCTTAAGATAACAGATGAGGAACTAGATGAAATAGGGGATATTGAATTTGAGTAACGGCAAATGGGTTAAAGAGTTTATACCAGAGGCTGTTAATGACTTGCAGAAACTAGATGGCTCTGTTAAGAAAATCGCACTCAAGGCTATTGATAAGGTGAGCACAAATCCGCTCCCAGCAGCTGAAGGTGGGTACGGCAAACCTCTGGGAAACAAGGGTGGTCGTAATCTGACTGGCCTGCTCAAAGTTAAGCTAAAACAGTCAGGAATTCGTATTGTTTACACCCTGGTTAGAGATGAAGAGAAAATGAAAGTTATAGTAATCGGCATTCGGGCTGACAGTGAAGTCTATGACGAAGCTGCGAAGAGGATGCGAAAATAAAAAGACGCTCGGCTGAGCGTCTTTTCTTTCGTCATTATGAGTTTTTCTTCTTGATCAAATCTGCAGGTGATACCTGCGCAATAATTACTGCTACCAGCATTACCAGACAGCCGAAGAGTTCACGTGCTGTAAGCACTTCTCCCAGGAAGAGGAATCCGCAGATTACTGCGAAGAGTGCTTCCATGCTCATGATGATTGAAGCAGCTGTCGGATTGGCGTGGCGCTGTGCGAATACCTGAAGAGTGAACGCTACAGCCGATGACATAATGCCAGTGTAGATAATGGCGATGGCACCGCTTCTGATTGCTTCCATCGAGATCTCTTCCACGAAGGAACCGATGAGAAGGCTGAGGCATGCGGATACGAAGAACTGGGCTGCCGACAACTTAATCGGATTAAGCTTCGGTGCGAAGTGGTCAATAACCAGGATGTGAACCGCCCAGAAGAATGCACCTACCAGTGAAATCAGATCGCCCCACGCGATGGTGAATGCTCCGTTGATGCAAAGATAATAGAGGCCGATTACACCAAGGATTGCTCCTACGAAGTGATTAGCCCTAACTGGCTGCTTAAGCAAAACGCCCAGCATTGGAACGATGACGATGTACATGGCAGTCAGGAATCCTGACTTGCCAGCCTCAACGTACTGCAGACCGATCTGCTGTGATACTCCAGCAGCACATACAACAACGCCGCAGACAAGTCCGCCCTTGATTAGCATCTTGCGTCTTGCTGTCAGGAAACCGTCAGTAGGGCTAGCCGGATATTCCGGCTCCATGTCCTTATCAATTCCCATCTTATGTGTAACAAACCAGACCAGAATCAGCACTGCAGAACCCAGGAAATTACGAAGGGCATTGAAATAAAAGGGACCCATTGAGTCCATGCCCATTCTCTGAGTTACGAAAGCTGAACCCCAGATAACGGCTGCTATGAATATGCAAATGTTAGCTTTTATTGTTTTGTTCATTAGTTATCCCCTTTTGAAACGTACCATTCAAATTTAGCATTGACAGTGTGGAGTGTCAACAAAAGTATGGTATAATTATTGGCACAAAGGAGATTAATTATGGAATCAAAAATTTGTCTTATCAGACACGGAATTACAGAAGGAAATCAGCTGCAGGTGTTCTACGGGGGTGTTGATATTCCTCTCGCTGAAGAAGGAATGGAACAGTTACGCCAGCAGGTTGAAGACGATATATATCCAAGATATGAGAACGCCGAATATTACACTTCGGGCATGCTCAGAACAGAACAGACTTTTGAGATTATTTTCGGAGATCAGGAGCACAGTGTAATTAATAATCTGCGCGAAATGAACTTCGGTGACTACGAAATGCGTCACTACAGAGACCTTAAGGATGACGAGGTGTTTAAGGTTTGGTATCACGATCTAACTGGTCAGACAGTACCACCAAATGGCGAGAGCATTTCTCAGTTCAAGACTCGCGTGAAGGAAGGTTTCGAAGAGCTTAAAGTGAACCATTTGCAGCAGGTTATCAGACTTCGCAATCAGGAGAAGATGGCAGCATCAGTTGTAGTATGTCACGCAGGCCCAATTTGCACAATTCTTGAGTCAGTTTGGCCTGGCAAGCACAAGAATATGTTTTCATGGGCGCCAGATCCTGGCCATGGATATGTTCTTACACTCAAGGATGGTACAGTTACTGGATACGAGAAATTCTAACTAAACGGAGACGATTAAATGGCAGATAAGATTTTGAGAATATATACTGACGGTGGATGTTCCGGCAATCAGAGTGATGAGAACCTGGGCGGCTGGGGCTCAATCCTTGAGTCCGCAGGAGTGACTAAGGAGCTTTATGGCAGCGAAGCCAACACCCCTAATAACAGACCGGAGATGACAGCACTCCTGGAAGCTTTCAAGGCTATTAAGAAAGATGGTCAGACTATCATCGCCTTCTCCGACAGCAGCTACCTGATGGACTGCTTCAGGAAGAAATGGTACGTGAATTGGCAGAAGAACGGCTGGAAGAATGCTAAGAAGCAGCCTGTTGAGAACAGGGACCTTTGGGAACAGCTTCTTCCCTTTCTTGATAAACACAGCATCACCTTTTGCAGGGTGAAGGGACATGTTAACCTGGACAGCAAGAACACTGATGCTGAGAAACTTTACGAGAAATTCCTGGAGTGGAACGGCGCTGGTTTCTCCTTCGAAGAGTTCATTCACGTTATCGATATGAACAATCGCGCCGACGAACTGGCCAACGTCGGCATCGATGAAATAAGATAAACATAACAAAGACGCTCAACCGAGCGTCTTTTTAATTTCATTTATTCTTTTATTCCAATATCAGCTACGATAATCTGGCCGCAATATTCCCTGGCTGCTGCCACCTGATGAACAGGCTTGCGAGCGTGGAATGTAATTGTAGCCGATACCTTGGCGCTGCCTTTGTTCAAATGATCGCCTTCGGCCATATCCCCTGTGAGTCCTGACGGAATATCCAGTGCATATGCATGTTCAGCATGCTTACTGATATACTCAGCAGCAGTAGCTGCTGCCGGACGGAGTTCACCGTGGAATCCTGTGCCGTAAATAGCATCGACAACTATATCAGGAGCCTTCGCCTTGTCCTTAAGAAGACTTACTGCTACATCCAGGCTCTTAGTCATATCCACGATCTGTACCGGTCTATCAGCAAGAAGCTGATAGTTTGTGATGGCATCAGTTGTCTTAGGCTCGCCGTCTACCAGGACAACAGTGACTATAATACCCTTCTCGGCCAGAAGTCTTGCAACAACGAAGCCGTCGCCGCCGTTGTTA
>JAGHTQ010000140.1 GCA_018065295.1 Candidatus Colimonas fimequi
TATCAGAAGGCTCTGGATATGGATGCATTCGAATATATGCGCAAGCTCAAACGAGATGGAGTTACTCGCAAAATCGGATTTTCATTTCACGGTGGCTCTGCTCTTCTTGAGCGTATCCTAACTGAACAGCCAGGTATGGATGTGGTTGTTCTGCAGATCAATTACGTGGACTGGGATTCACCGTCAATCGAAGGCCAGCGTTGTTATGAGCTGGCCGTAGAACACGGCCTTGACATAGTCGTAATGGAGCCTCTCAAGGGCGGCGCACTTGCCAATCTGCCGGAGGCAGCGATGGCGAAGCTGGCGGAATATGAGGCTGCCGCTGACGCTACAACCGTTGGAAATGCTGCACTTGATAGCATCGCAGTGTGCGCATCGCCTATTGGCGATAGTAGTTCTGTAGACGCAACATCTACAGATCGCGCTCAGCCGGGAGGCGCATCGCCTATTGGCGATAAGCCATCCGCACCGCGCTGGGGGCTGCGATTCGTACAGTCACTGCCAGGCGTAACAATCTGCCTGAGCGGCATGAACGACATGGCGCAGATCGAAGAAAATATGGCTGATGTTACGCCGATGAGCGATGGTGAGCGGGACGTTTTGCGCGAAGTTGTTAACATAATTAACAGCGACATCACTGTGGCCTGCACATCCTGCAATTATTGCAAAGGCCACTGCCCAGTGCACATTCCAATCGCCGGCTACTTCAATTTATATAACGAATATATGCGCCTGCCCGATGAGCGATGGAAGATGGGCCACGCATTCGCCCAGCTGACAGCCGGCCAAATCGATGGCCATGCCATTGGCCAGGCATCCGACTGCATCCGCTGCGGAATTTGCGTGAGACATTGCCCGCAGGGACTGGACATTCCGAAATATATGGCGGAAATCGCCGAGACAGTTTAAAGGACGTGTTACACACGTCCTTTTTTGTTTGGGTTTGACCGCGTGTGCAAAATCAAGCATGTGTGGTCACGGCACACATTCGAGGCGGGCAACATTTGACCGTGTGTGCAAAATCTGACACCAGCGGCCATTTTGTGGCCGCTGGTGAAAATAATTGCGTACACGGTCACGAAGATCATGAAAAGTGGTCAAAATTTGACCGCTGGTGCAGAAATATTTATCAGCGGTCAAATTTCACAAAACTCGTGACCGCTGATGTTATTTTTTGCAGGTGCGGCTACGATTTGACCGCTCGTGTCATTTTTTGCATGTGCGGTCAATCGCGACCAAGCTCACCCCCACCCTTTGCATAAACATTATAAAAGGACGTGTTAAAACACGTCCTTCTCCATTCAATATAATAATTACCCTTACAGCTTTCTCAGCAGATCAACTACTTCCAGCTTCTCAGCTGCAGTTTCGCTTGCCTTCTTGATAACCTTAGCAGGTACGCCAGCAACTACGTCTCCAGGAGCTACGTCACTAACTACAACTGCGCCAGCAGCTACTACTGCGCCTGCGCCTACAGTAACGCCTTCGAGAACTACTGCGTTAGCACCGATAACTACGCCGTCTTCGATTGTAACAGGCTTAGCTGAAGGTGGTTCGATAACGCCTGCCAGAACTGTGCCAGCACCGATGTGGCAGTTCTTGCCTACTGTAGCACGACCGCCCAGGATAGCGCCCATGTCGATCATTGTGCCTTCGCCGATAACTGAACCGATGTTGATAACAGCACCCATCATGATAACTGCGTTGTCGCCAATGCTTACCTTATCTCTGATGATTGCGCCTGGCTCGATTCTAGCCTTGATGTTCTTCATGTCCAGAAGAGGAATAGCTGAATTTCTCATGTCATTCTCGATAACATAGTCAACGATCTGGTCTGCGTTAGCTGTGAGGATAGGTTCTACTACCTTCCAGTCACCGAATACGATCTTGTCACCGCAGCATCCGAATACCTGGCAATCAGTCCAGTCGATAGCTGCGCCTTCAGCTTCCTTAACGTATACCTTAACAGGTGTCTTCTTCTCTGCATTACCGATAAATGCGATAATTTCTCTTGCGTCCATCATAATTAATCTCTCCTTGCAAAGGGTCCCGCTGCCGTGCCAGACCCGTGTATTAATATCCGTACCGGGGTCAGACCCCATATTAACC
>JAGHTQ010000040.1 GCA_018065295.1 Candidatus Colimonas fimequi
GAAGCTGCAGATGATATCTTCACAACTCTCATGGGTGACAAGGTACCACCACGTAAGAAGTTTATTGAAGACAACGCAGTATATGCGACACTTGATATTTAGAGAAAGGAGATGAAGGAATGGCTAATACTCTGTTAGAAGATCAGAGAATGATACAGCACGAAATTTATGATGAAATGAAAAATTCCTACATCGACTACTCTATGAGTGTAATTGTAGGTAGAGCTCTTCCAGATGTAAGAGATGGCCTTAAGCCAGTACACAGAAGAATTCTTTATGGTATGTCAGGTCTTGGAGTAACTCCTGATAAGCCACACAAGAAATCAGCAAGAATCGTCGGCGAAGTAATGGGTAAATATCACCCACACGGCGACAGTTCAATATACGATGCAATGGTTAAACTGGCTCAGCCATTTGCAACAAGATATATGCTCGTTGATGGTCACGGTAACTTTGGTTCCATCGACGGCGACGGCGCAGCTGCAATGCGTTATACAGAAGCCAGAATGTCACCATTCTCTCTGGAAATGATCAGAGAAATTGACAAGAACACAGTTGACTTCGTACCAAACTTCGACGAAGAGGAGAAGGAACCAGTAGTACTTCCTGCTAGATTCCCTAACCTTTTGGTTAACGGTAGTAATGGTATAGCCGTTGGTATGGCAACATCAATTCCACCTCACAACCTTCGTGAAGTAATCGATGCTACTGTTAAGATGATCGATGATGAAGATTGCACAATTGATGATCTTATCGACATCGTTAAGGGACCTGACTTCCCAACAGGAGCAGAAATTCTGGGTAAGCATTCAGCAAGAGAAGCTTACAAGACAGGTACTGGTAAGGTAACTGTACGTTCAATTGCCAACTTCGAAGAAACTAAGGGTGGCAAGACACAGATAATATTCAGCGAGATTCCTTTCCAGGTTAATAAGGCCAGACTCCTTGAGAAAATCGGCGAACTGGTAAGAGACAAGAAGATTGAAGGAATTTCAGATTTAAGAGACGAATCAAACAGACGCGAAGGTATCAGAATCGTTGTGGATCTGAAGAAGGACGCGAACCCAAGAATCGTTCTCAATAAACTTTATAAGCACACTTCACTCCAGGAGAACTTCTCAATTATCATGCTGGCACTGGTTAACGGTCAGCCAAAGGTTCTTAACCTTTATGAAATTATTGAAGAATATCTGAAGCACCAGAAGGAAGTTGTAACTAGAAGAACTGAGTACGACCTGGCTAAGGCTGAAGCTAGAGCTCACATCTTAGAAGGTTTAAGAATTGCTCTTGATAACATCGATGAGATTATTAGAATCATCAGATCAAGTTACAACAATGCTAAAGAAAAATTAATGGAAACTTTCGGTTTAAGTGAAATTCAGGCTCAGGCTATTCTGGACATGAGACTTGCTAGACTGCAGGGTTTGGAACGTGAGAAGTTAGAGAAGGAGTATGAAGAACTCCAGAAGAGAATTGCTTACTTCAAGAGCATTCTTGCTGACGTTAAACTTCTCATGGGAGTTATCAAGGATGAACTCCTTGAGATCAAAGAAAAATACGGTGACGATAGAAGAACTAGATTCGCTTCAGCTCTCGACGAAATGGACGAAGAAGACCTGATTGAAGAGAAGCAGGTAGCAATCACTCTGACTCACCTGGGATATCTGAAGAGAATTCCTGCTGATACTTACAAGACTCAGAAGAGAGGAGGCAAGGGTATCACAGGTCTGACAACAAGAGAAAACGACTTCGTTAAGAATCTGATTCTCACTTCAACTCATGATAATCTCATGTTCTTCACTAACACAGGTAAGGCATACAAGATTAAGGCTTACGAAATTCCTGAAGCTAAGAGAACAGCTAGAGGAACTCCAGCTATTAACTTCCTGAACCTGATGCAGAGAGAAAGAATCTCAGCAGTAATCCCATTTAAGGATTTCAGAGATGATAAGTATCTCATCGCAGTTACTAAGAACGGTATTATTAAGAAGACAGCTATCTCAGCCTTCGACACTAACAGAAAGTCAGGACTCATCGCTATTAACCTTAAGGAAGGAGATGAGCTTGTAGGCATCAAGCAGACAACTGGCGAAGACAACGTTCTTATTATTACAAAGAACGGTAAGTGCATCTGCTTCTCAGAAGACGACGTTCGTCCTATGGGTAGAACTGCTGGTGGCGTTAGAGCTATCACTCTTGAAGGCGACGATGAAGTTGTAAGCATGGAACTTGTACAGCCAGAAGAAGAACTCTTCGTAGTTACAAGCAAGGGCTTCGGTAAGAGAACCCCTGTAGCTGAATACAAGATTCAGGCTAGAGGCGGTAAGGGCCTGCTCACATACGACAAGAGCAAGTTCAAGAAGACAGGTACTCTTATCGGCGCAACAGTTGTTGATGAAGAAGACGAAATTCTCCTCATCAACTCCGGTGGTGTTATTATTAGAATTGCAGCTAATGAAGTATCAAAGCTTGGTAGGGCAACTCAGGGCGTTAAGATCATGAGAACTGACGATGATACAGAAATTATTTCATTAGCTAAGGTAATCCGTGAAGAAGAACATGCCATCGATTCTAAGCTTGCTAAGAAGAAGAAGGCAGCCATCAAGAAAGAAAAACTCAACGTAGAAGAAGAGGAAGACGATGGCACTGAACAGATTACTCTTGATATAGAATAATAAATAGGGAAGAAGGAATAAATTATGAAGCGTGTATTTTCAGGCGTACAGCCTACAGGAAATATTCATCTGGGTAACTACCTTGGAGCACTGAAGCAGTTCGTAGAACTTCAGGAAGACCACGAATGTATCTACTGCATCGTTGACGAACATGCAATCACAGTACCTCAGGATCCTAAGGAACTGAGAAAGCACATCTTAGACGTAGCTGCACTTTACCTTGCAATTGGCGTTGACCCTAAGCAGTCAATCGTATTTGTTCAGTCACAGGTTAGCGGTCACGCAGAACTGGGCTGGATCCTCCAGTGCAACTCATACACAGGCGAACTGAGCAGAATGACTCAGTTCAAGGCTAAGAGCGGTGGCAACGAATCAGTTGGTACTGGTCTGCTCACATATCCTGTACTCATGGCAGCAGACATTCTGCTCTATGATACTGATGTAGTTCCAGTTGGTAATGACCAGAAGCAGCACATCGAACTTTGCAGAGACATTGCTCAGAGAATCAACAACAAGTACAAGAAAACTTTCGTAGTACCTGAAGGTAGATTCATGAAGTCAGGTGCAAGAATCATGTCACTTGATGATCCAACATCAAAGATGAGTAAGAGTGCTGAGAACATTCACTCAAGAATTTCACTTCTTGATGAAGACAGCAAGATTAAGAAGTCAATCATGAGAGCAACAACTGACAGTGATGCAGAAATCAGATTCGACGTTGAGAACAAGCCAGGCGTATCAAACCTGCTTACTATTTACAGCACACTTTCAGGTCAGTCAATCGACGATATCGTTGCTGAATATGCTGGCAAGGGCTACGGCGATTTCAAGAAGGCACTGGTTGGAATCACTCAGGAAGCTATGGCTCCAATTAAGGCTAACTTTAACGAAATCAGAGAATCTCAGGAACTGATCGACATTCTTAACGACGGTGCTGAGAGAGCAAACGTAATCGCTGAGAGAACAATGAAGAGAGTAAGAGACAACTTCGGTCTCGGTCTCAAGATCAAATAGTAAACCACCGACAGGGGTCAAGAGGAAATGAAGACATTATACATTGAATGTAATATGGGTGCCGCAGGAGATATGCTCACTGCGGCTCTTCTTGAATTACAGGATAACAAAGAAGAAGCGGTAAAGAAGCTTAATGAAATGGGTATTCCGGGTGTGGAATACCAAGCAGAAGAAAGTGCCAAGTGTGGCATCGTAGGCACACATATGGTAGTAAAGGTTCACGGTCACGAAGAGGAATCTCACGACGTGCATCATCATCACCATCACGATCACGACCATGACCATCATCATGATCACGATCATCACGGTCACCACCATAGCCACAATAACCTTCACGGTATCTGGCACATTCTGGAGCATATGAACGTTGATGAAAGCATTCGCCAAAAGGTGATGGAAACATACATGCTCATCGCCGAAGCAGAGAGTCATGCGCACGGAGCACCGATTGATCAGATTCATTTTCATGAGGTTGGAGAATTAGATGCAATCGCTGACGTGGCTGCAGTAGCATACCTGATGGAGCAGCTTAATGTGGATAGAGTAGTAGTATCTCCTATTAACACAGGCAAGGGTCAGGTTAAGTGTGCGCACGGTATCATCCCTGTTCCAGCACCAGCGACAGCGCATATTCTTCAGGGAGCACCGACTTACAGTAACTTCGTAGACGGTGAGCTTTGCACACCAACGGGAGCAGCGCTGCTTAAATACTACGCTAACGAGTTTGGAAACATGCCTGTTATGACAACTGAGAAGGTTGGCTACGGCATGGGTAAGAAGGACTTCGAAGTAGCTAACTGTGTCCGTGTAATGCTTGGAAACACTGAGGATGCGGCTGATACAGTAATTGAACTTAACTGCAATGTTGATGATATGACAGGTGAAGAACTGGGTTTCGCAACAGAAGAAATTCTGGCAGCGGGAGCACGGGAGGTGTTCATAACTCCTGTTATCATGAAGAAATCAAGACCTGGTCACATGATCACAGTTATATGCAGTAGAGACAGTAAGGAAGATATGGTTCGCGCCATCTTCAAGCATACAACAACAATTGGCATTAGAGAAACCGAACATCCTAGATACGTGCTCCGCAGAAGTATCGAAGAAGTTGGTACGGAATTTGGGAGCATCAGACGCAAGGTATCTTCAGGATATGGTATCACAAGAAGCAAGTACGAATACGAGGACCTGGCAAGGGTAGCCAGAGAGAATGGGATTAGCATCGAAGAAGTTAAGAACAGAATCAAGTAGGGAGACATTATGAGAAACGTTTTATTTGTAGACGCAACAGTAAGGCCAGAATCCAGAACGAAGGAACTGGCTGTACATCTGATTCAGAAACTTAATGGTAATGTTAAGAAGGTTAAGCTCGTTGATGAGAAACTTCCAGTGTTAGATAACGACCTTCTCCAGTGGAGAAATAGCGCAATCGACAAGGGAGATTATAGCAGCAGATATTTCGACTACGCTAAGGATTTCGCAGAGGCTGACTACATTGTAATCGCCGCTCCATATTGGGATCTGAGTTTCCCAGCAATCCTGAAGAACTATATCGAAGCAATCACTATCGTTGGTCTCACTTTCGGATACACTGATAGCGGTATTCCAGAAGGATATTGCAAAGCTAGAAAGTTATACTACGTAACTACTTCTGGCGGTCCTCTCTACGGACCTGAATACGGCAGCGGCTACATCAAGGCGATGGCTACTCAGATGTTCGGAGTAGAACAGTTCCAGCTTATCAAGGCTGAGAATCTGGATATCATCGGCGCTGACGTAGGGAAGATTATGGCTGACGCCAAGGCTAACATAAACAGTATGGTTAGCTACGAACCTTCACAGGCAGAGCGCTAACGAGAGGCGTGGCCTGGCGCAATAAAAGACAATAATAAAAGGGATTCGGCACTGCCGAATCCCTTATTAATTTACCTGTTACTCTACAGGTTTCTGAAGCTTAAACTTGTAAGTGTAGTTAGCACGAACCAGCTTCTTGTATGAAACCTTAACTTTCTTTTTCTTCTTCTTGCCGTTCTTCTTCACATACTTGTAAACATATTTATAAGCTTTCTTGTAGTAAGCAGTGTAGAAGCCAACGTAGCAAGTGCTGCCAACGTGGCACATGTTCTCGATTTCCCATCCCTTACGAGTGAAAATCTTGCCAACGTAATTACCTTCTCTGTCGTATGCAGCGATGATGTTGTAGTACTTATATGATGCTGAACTTTCAACAAGATAAATGTACTGCTGAGATAAATCCATGCCCTGATACATGAGAGGGTCTGGCTTCTGCTCAGTTGGTCTGATCACGCGGAGGGGATTGAATTCAGCGTCAAGAACAAGGAAGACGATTCTACCTTTGCAAAAGAGAACGTACTGGTCGGTGACTGGATCGTATGAAATACCACGGAAACCTATGATATTCTTAACTGTTGAATCCGGCGCACCCTCAAGTGAAGTAGGAATCTTAACGTCGAGAGTGTTCACAACCTTCAGTGTGGTTGGGTCGATTTCAGAAATTCTCTTCTTGTGAGTGCTGTTGTGAACAACGACCAGCATGCCAGTGTCGGAGTTATAGCAAATGTCGTTGCCGTGCTCGGTTCCCAGGGCCTTGGAAACCTTCATAACCTTCATGTCGGAGATTCTGATCTTGGCGATCTTGGAATTCTCCTTGTTACGGTTATAGAGCACGTAGTAGAGGTACTTGCCGTCTGTGCAGCCGCCCTGCATTGTGTCGTAATAGCCCACCTTCTGACTGGTCTTGGTAGTCAGTTCGAATGCCTTTTTATTCTTTTGCAAAATAGTCAAGTTAGGAGTGATATCTCCATACATGAAGTATCCCTGATCTGTGACTTCGTCCATGAGACGCATGTCTGTTCCGTTTTTCTCAGCCTTAGTCAGGACTTCGAAATCGGAGTCAGGATTGTCCGCCTGATCCTTAACTGGGATTCCTGCGTTTAATGCCTTTTGCTGTTTCTCTGTTACTTTCTTAGTAAGACCGGAATCAATGCTATCAGTTGCGAATGCTGCTTCGCATGTCGCCATGCTGCTTACAGCCATCACAAGTGAGATGATTATTGCCAGTTTCTTGTTTCTATTCTTCTGGTTTCTCAAGTTTATCTCCTGCAAGTTCTGCTAATTCATATACTCCATCAACGATGATTTTTTCAACCTGAGTGTTGAGTTCCTTCTCTTCCTTGTGGCTAAGGCCTGCAGTAGGAATTGGTGGATGAATCTTAATATATACGTCTGCACCGTGGAAATATCCGTCCTGCTCATACATCTTATATGTGCCGTGAATTGAAACAGGAACGATTGGAACGCCCGGCTTAGTTGCAAGCTTAAGGGAGCCTCTCTGAAATTCACGAGGTGCCTTGCCCATGCTGCGGTGACCTTCTGGGAAGATGGCCATTGAGAAGCCGTTGTTGATATTCTCAATACCTGCGTTAATTGCCTTGAGGGCGCCACGTGGATGATCGCGCTCAATAAATACACTTCTGATTGCAGTAGTTAAGCTGCCGAAGAATGGAATCTTAGAAAGTTCCTCCTTAGCAACGAAACCGAACTGGTAGTTATGAAAAACTGCCAGGTAAGTGAGAATGTCTGCATAACCCTGATGGTTTCCGACCATGACTACGGGGCCTTCCTCAGGAATGTTCTCTTCACCAAAGGTGTGAATTGTTGCACCAAATTCGTTCATGATCATTGGTCCCCACTTTTTAGTGCAGTTTAATATATGTTCTTGTTCTGCTTCGTAGTCGCCGACCTTGCGAGCCTCCAAAACTAACAGACGTTCTTTTCTTATCCGGCGCAAACTATTTAAAAATATCCATCCTGCTGGGATGTTTGCTAAAATTTTCATCTCTGCCTCCAAAATAATAGTACTAGAAAACACAAAACCCTAGTACCCCACGATAATATTATATCAAAATTGTCAACCCCCATCAAAAAACCCCATTGGCTAATAATCCGTGTTATAATAAATTCTATGAATAAAAAGTATATTGGAATTGCTATAGGCTTGTGCGTTTTCGGAGTTATGCTCTATCTGGTCTGCAGTGGCAAAAACCAGGGATTTGATGATGGAATCAGAT
>JAGHTQ010000208.1 GCA_018065295.1 Candidatus Colimonas fimequi
ATCGGCAGAAGCCTTGGTACACACGGTCTTGCAGAGTATCAGGAAGTTAAGCAGATCGTTAACGTTCTTGAAGAGGGCCCACTTGGCTGGTACGAGAACTAATATAATTATATGCAAAAGAAAACCGGTTCAAATTGAACCGGTTTTTTTAACGTTTATCATCTCTATTTCTTCTTGTTTTTCTTCTTCTTAGCCTGGATTGAAGCTTCGATACGAGCAGCCTTAATCTCGGCATCTGTTCTGTTTGTCTTCTTCAAAATGAAGTCGATGTTTGTTCCCTGACCTGGAGGTGGTACATCCAGTCTCTTGCGTCTCATTGCATCATAGAGAAGCTGCTTAGCATCCATTGAAGCGTTGCTTGAGAAATTAACCTTATGATAAAGGTCGATAAGGTTGTTAGCGCCAAGCATTCTCTTAACGTCAAATGAAATGTTCATGATCTTAGAGAACTTGATAACTGTTTCGTCGCAGACGTTCTTGTCCATTTCCTTCCAAGCCTTCTTGAGGAAGAACATTGTAATAAACAGATAAGTGATCAGGAATGCCATGAAGAATGGCAGGAAATTTCTTAAATTAATCTTATACCATAATCCGAACCCTTCGTTAGGCAGAGTAAGATAGAGAAGAGCTGCCAGAGCGCAGAGAAGTATAAATTTATTTCT
Organism: Candidatus Colimonas fimequi; assembly: GCA_018065295.1. Lineage (GTDB taxonomy): Bacteria > Bacillota > Clostridia > Peptostreptococcales > Anaerovoracaceae > Lentihominibacter > Lentihominibacter fimequi. The sequence goes on from JAGHTQ010000208.1 coordinate 663, forward strand.
ACTCATAAATCTCATAAAATATAACCTCCATTATACATACATTGTAACCCATATTTAGTAGAAAATAAACTTAAATTACTTTTAAAGTTACGATATTTGGAGTATACTTTAAGTTAAGATAGAAGGAGTATGAGCAATGCTAGAAGTGGGATATATTGGAACTGAATATGTATCATCATATCTGAAACCAAGAAGTGATGAAGCACATAAGGGCGACTGTGGTCGCGTGCTTATAATCGCTGGTTCAGTTGGCATGGCTGGTGCTGCGGTCCTTTGCGCAAGGGCGGCATTAAGGTCTGGAGCAGGGCTTGTAACTGTTGCGGTTCCCAAGGAACTGTTTAATATCTTACAGATTTCTGTACCGGAAGCTACTTGCGTAGATAGGGAGAAACTCCTGACTATGGAAGATGGCAAATACATTGAGAAATTCAATTGCGTAGCCATCGGCCCTGGAATTGGCGTAAGCCAGGAGAACTTCCGGTTAATAAGCGACATTCTATCTAGAACTAAATGTCCGGTTGTTATCGATGCGGATGGTATCAGCACCCTTTGCAGATATGATGACAAGTTTAGCGTGACGAATAAGTACGCAGGTGATGAGCGCATTATCATGACGCCTCATCCAGGTGAAGCGAACAGAATTCTTGCTTGCGCGCAGGAACCACCGGTTGCTTTAATTGGCAGGGACGTGGCGGTTCGCACTCTGGCTGATTTCACCGGTGCGGGCGTTTTGCTTAAGGGACATAGAACGCTGGTGACTCAGCCTGATGACGGGATTTCATGTAACATGACTGGCAATCCTGGCATGGCAACTGGGGGTAGCGGAGACGTTCTCACAGGAGTAATCGGTGCTTTGGCTGCTAGTGGCTTAACTAGCTGCATTGCGGCAAGATGCGGAGCTTATGTGCATGGGCTTGCAGGAGATCTTGCGGCTGAGGAATTGGGTCAATACGGCACAATTTCTGGAGATATTGTTAATTATCTCCCACATGCATTTAAGATAATAGTTGGTAAATAATTGGTCTAAGGAGGACAACATGGAAATCAAAGAATTAGAACAGAAGGCAGCTGAGGTGAGAATCGGCATTGTTAACGCTCTTCATAATTCTGGCTCAGGTCACCCAGGTGGCTCTCTCAGTGCTGCTGATATCGTAACTGCACTGTATTTTGACGAAATGAACATTGACCCTGCTAATCCTAAGATGGAAGGCAGAGACAAGCTGATTCTTTCTAAGGGTCACGCAGGTCCTGTACAGTACTCAGCACTGGCAGTTCGTGGATATTATCCAATGGAAGACTTCATGACATTAAGAAAGATGGGATCAAAGTTCCAGGGACATCCTGACATGCATAAGGTACCAGGAATCGAAATGTCAACTGGTTCACTTGGACAGGGTTTCGC
>JAGHTQ010000253.1 GCA_018065295.1 Candidatus Colimonas fimequi
TTCAGTGCCAGCGAGTTAATTAATTTTTCAAGTCTTTTATATAGATGTTTTGTGTTTGCTTGTCAAACCAACAAAAATATAATATATTTGTTGATAAATACAAATAGGGATGATTGGAACGATCGAGATGCTTCGGAATGATATACGCTCATGGGACCGCGGAAGGATTTTCTATGTAGAGGATTTTGCGTCTTATGAGAGCCAGTGGAGCGTTCGTTTCGGTTTAGGTCAACTTGTTGATGAAGGGCTGATCTTGAGGTTAGCACGTGGTATATATTGCTACCCCCATCTCTCAGAGGGTTACTCGCCACACCATATAATTCCTACTGAAGAATCAATTGCAGAATCTCTCGCCCAGCGCGAGCATGTCCGCATCATTCCGTACGGAGATCAAGCTGCTAGGAAGTTAGGACTTAACAGCATTGTTGTAAGTAACCTCAAATACCTTACTGACGGATCACCAAGAGTGATCAACCTCAGTAATGGCCGCAAGATCTACTTCAACCACACTTCGGAAGTTAAGATGTTTGACTTCTGCAATGAAACAATGCAATTGGTTAGCGCTGCCATCCGTGTACTTAAACCTGAGCTCATTGGGGAAGAGCAGAGAAGAATTATTCATTCACACCTCAGGACAGTTCCGGATAAAGAATTTCATAAAGACCTTAAAATTCCTCCTGCCTGGGTTCAGGAGATTTTACTGGATATATGGAACAACTGATACATTAAATGAACAAATTGAATGAGTCACGAGTTTAGAGAATCGGAACTGTACCCTTGCGACAGATGCGGGGAAGCATATTCTGTTGATGAAATGTACCAGCTGAAGGACGGGCATATCATTTGCGAGGATTGTTACAGTGAAGGCTGGGAGGACGACAATGAAAATTGAGGAAGCGATAGTTTTTGTACTTGCTGAACGCAACGGGGGACTGAAGACCGAGCAGATAGCCGATATTATCAACCGCCGGCAGCTCCATGTCCGCAAGGATGGTCAGCCGGTTACCAGCGCACAGGTGTATTCCGTAGTAATGAGGAATACATCAGTTTTCTGTAAAACAGAAGGCCGCATAATGCTTCTGATGTAAGATGAATACAATAGACATGATAGAAACTGATAGAATCAGGAGAGATGACAGAGTCGGGGCTAAATGTTATGCCAACCATAAAATAATAATGCCATATTTGTAAGAAATCTAGTACTATGAACGACCCTTTAAAGAAATTACAGGAAATATCCCAAGAGCTTGAGGATATCAACATGCAGATGAATGATGAGGCGAAGGTCTATGCTGCTGAACTTGAAGAGAGAAAACGGCTAGGTATCGAGGGGGATGCAGCAATCATTCATTTTAATGAATGGATGGATAGGCATGGCATGCCACATCTGAAGGTAAAGCTTCCATCTTAGAGAATGCTTGAGTATGGAAGAACCTATTTTAAACGCACATAACAAAGAGGAGTACTCGCCAGCGCACTCTGCCGAGCACATCCTTAACAGGACCATGGTGAACATGTTCGGATGCCCTCGTAGTAAGAATGCTCATATCGAGCGCAAGAAGTCAAAATGCGACTACATTCTTGATGCTTG
>JAGHTQ010000155.1 GCA_018065295.1 Candidatus Colimonas fimequi
CTGTTAGGATTGATGCCGAAATGGTCACAAACCTTGACTGTTTCCGGCTCAATAGGAATAAGATCTGCGTTAATTTCGGCGCCCAAATCTGCTATCTGGCACATCTCCCATATAGCTCCGAACACGCCGCCTTCAGTAATGTCGTGCATGCCGTGAGTACCAATATTTCCTGCAGCAACGCCTTCTTTGACAACGCTTACCTGATCGAGAAAGTCCTTGGTATTACTCAGTTCTTCGGCAGTCAGCACCCCCGCAAGTTCCTCCTCGAAATCACATGCGATGATGCCTGAACCTTCAAGGCCAACCGCCTTGGTAATCAGTACGCTGTCCCCTGCCACCATATCATTACCGCTCTGAGAATTGTCCGCAGGACTCTTGCCAATTGCAGTTGATACGATTACCGGCTGGTTAACAGCTGGTGTAATTTCAGTGTGTCCACCGATGATTTCTACGCCAACTTCAGCCGCAGTTGAAGCCGCTTGCTCCATAATTGTAGCAACATCCTTTTCGGTTGTTCCTACAGGAAGCATTACAGCAAGCATGATGCCCAGAGGCTGCACACCATTAGATGCAATGTCATTACAAGTGATGTGAATTGCCAGTCTGCCGATATCACTTACAGCTGAAGTGATCGGATCAGTTGACATGACGCAGTCCCAATCGCCGAAGCCGATTACTGCGCAGTCTTCTCCAATACCAGGGCGAACCTTAACGTCATCACTCTTATATTTTATCTGATTGAAGATAAGCGACTTAAGAAGATCGCTATCCAGTTTGCCAATGTTTAACATATCTATCCCTCTAACATAGCCAGGAAGTCATCCTCTGTAATGATTGGAATTCCAAGTTCCTTAGCCTTCTTATTCTTGCCTGAAGTTGATGTAATATCATTGTTGATAAGATAATCAGTCTTAGAAGTTACGCTGCCAGTAGTCTTACCGCCAGCTGCAACAATCGCTTCCTTAACCTGATCTCTGTTGTCAAAATGATGTACCTTACCTGTAATTACGAAAGTAAGTCCATCAAGACTTCCGCCCTCTGAAGTCTCGAAACTCTCGTCGAGAGTGAGGACTTCTTCAAGAGCATCCACCATCGCTGCATTCTTAGCATTCGCGAAAAATTCCACATATCCATTAGCCAGAACATCGCCAACACCGTCAATTAAAGTCAGCTCTTCTGCCGTAAGATTTCTCATCTTCGCCCACTTATTCTCACAAGCCTGGGCAATAACTCTAGCGTTAGCGGTGCCAATTCCCGGAACCCCAAGGCTATTAAGAAGTCTGTCAGGTGTAGTGTTTGAGGCAGCCTTAGCAGATGCCAAGAGGTTCTCGTATGATTTGCGGCCGAAGCCTTCCATTGCAACGATTTTCTCTTCATATCTATCCAGCTTAAAGAGATCTGCTGGCTCCGCAACCATGCCTTCATCCACCAGTTTCTCCAGTGTTGCCTCTGATAAACCGTCGATATTCATTGTATTTCTTCCAACGAAGTGGCTAAATGACTTAATTTTCTTAGCAGGACACTCAACATTTGGACAATGCAGTGTCTCAACGCCATTATCATTCTTAAGCTGAGTAGCCGCACCGCATACAGGACAAACCTGGGGAATAGGCACATTGCCGCTTCCTGTCATGTTCTCCGCAATCTGCGGAATAATCATGTTTGCCTTATAAACAGTTATTGTATCGCCAATGCCAAGTTTCAGATTCTTAACGATACTTACATTATGAACCGATGCTCTGCTGACAGATGTTCCTTCAAGATCAACCGCATCAAAAATAGCGATAGGATTAATGAGTCCAGTTCTTGACGGGCTCCAAAGGATCTCACGAAGTGTAGTCTCCTTAAGTTCGTCGCGCCACTTGAAGGCCATGGAATCCCTAGGGAACTTAGCAGTTCTGCCAAGGGAGCGGCCGTATTCGATATCGTCATAGATGAGAACCAGGCCGTCGGATGGGAGCACGTAATCTGCCACCTTGACGGAATAATTACCTATTTCGTCGATGATGGTGGACGCGTCAACCTTTGCAAAATCTACGGTCTCGAAGCCCAGCTCAGCCAGCTTCTCAAGCTGCTCGTGTCTGAACTTAACGTCGTCAATACCGCTAGCAACAGAGAACGCGTAGAAGCGCACGTGTCTGCTTGCAGTAATCTCGTTGTTCAGCTGGCGCACAGTACCCGCGCAAAGGTTTCTCGGATTCTTATACTTAGCATCGGCATCGCCGATAGTTTCATTTATCTTCTCGAAGTCCTCGTATGTGATAACCGCTTCACCGCGGACAACGAGAGTGTCCTTCTTAGGAATAGTCAGTGGAATATTGTCGAAGACCTTAGCGTTATTTGTAATTACTTCGCCAGTGACTCCGTCGCCTCTAGTTACCGCCTTAGTCAGCTTGCCCTCCTCGTATGTGAGGACGATTGTCAGGCCATCCAGCTTCCACGAAAGAAGGCCTTCCTTGTCCCCAAGCCAGCTTCTCAGAGCCTCAGGATCCTTAGTCTTATCAAGGGAAAGCATCGGTAACGGATGCTTCTCCTTAGGCAGATTGCTGATAACCTGATAGCCAACGTTAACAGTCGGGCTTCCTGCCAGAACGATGCCGCTCTCTTCTTCCCACTTAAGGAGCTCATCGTAGAGCTTATCGTATTCCTGGTTTGAAATTATTTCGTTACTCTCCTGGTAGTAGACTCTGGCCGCCTTGTTGAGAAAAGCGACTCTCTCCTCCATGAGTTTTCTTATATCTTCCATTTATCTTCCTCTAGTTAAAATGGTATATCTTCTATCTTGGCGAGTGGTGCCAGGCCCGGCGCCAGCTTCTTCCTGTCGCCATTAAAATCTACTGTAACCACTCTGTCTGTGGCCTCAAGAACAAGGCCTTCGCCAAACTTAGGGTGTCTTACCCTGTCGCCTGCGCTGAAGGCACCTGCCATAGCAGCCACCTTCTTCTTGGTAGCCTGCTGGGCATAAGCCAGGGCATTAAATGGCTTAGGCGCTGGGCTAGGTGAAGCCGCTCCATCTCTGAAAACAGCTCTATTTCTCTCACGAGATCTATCGTATATGCCGTCGCCTTCGATCAGCTTGCGGTCAATTTCGCGCATGAACTGAGATTCTCTAGTGAAGTCAGTCTTACCGTACATAGTACGTGTTTCTGCGCTTGTCATCCACAGACGCTCCTTGGCTCTTGTAATGCCAACGTAGCAAAGTCTACGTTCCTCCTCTATGCCGTCTGGAGTATCAAGAGATCGCCATCCTGGGAAAAGGCCATCTTCCATTCCCGGCAGGAACACGAATGGGAACTCAAGGCCCTTAGCACTGTGCATTGTCATAAGAACTACCGCGTCCTCGTCAGGGTTGTGATTATCAACCTCCGCGAGCAAAGCCACGTTCTCCAGGAACTCTGCCAGTGTAATGTTCGGGTTCTCGTTCTCGTAATCGTATATTACCGATTTAAACTCCATCAGGTTCTCAAGACGGGACTCCGCTTCAATAGTGTTCTGGTCTTCCAGAGCCTTCATGTATCCAGATCTAACAAGCAAAGCATCATATATATCAGATACTCTCATATTCTCCTTCTGGCTGCCCAGGCCATCTAAGAGATTTACGAAATCTGTAATCGCAGTAGCAACCTTGTTGGAGAAAGATGCCACCACTTCTCTATCCATGAGTGTGTCAAATAGGCTCTCGTTTCTAACCATGGCCAGAGCGGACAGTTTCTCCATTGTCTTGCCGCCGATGCCGCGCTTAGGCTCGTTTATTATTCTATTAACAGCCAGATTGTCGGATCTGTTCTGGACGAGTCTCATGTAGCAGAGAATATCTTTGATTTCTTTGCGATCGTAGTATCTCAGGCCGCCAAGAACTCTATAAGGAATTGCCATTCGCGAAAGCTGCTCTTCAAAAGTTCTTGACTGGGCATTAGTTCTATAAAGAATAGCGAAGTCGCTGTACTTCCTTCCAGGGCCCTTAAGCCTCATAATCTCGGTGCCGATGAAGTACGCTTCTTCCTTCTCATCATCAGCTCTCTTATATCTGATAAGATGGCCCGCTTCCTGTGTTGTCCACAGTTTCTTAGCCTTACGGCTGCGGTTATGCTCAATAACTGAGTGAGCTGCGTCCAGAATGTTAGCTGTAGATCTGTAGTTCTGTTCCAGCTTAACCACCTTAGTGTTAGGGAAGTCCTTCTCGAACTCCAGAATATTTCTAATATCAGCACCACGCCACTGGTAGATACACTGGTCATCATCACCAACAACGCAGATATTGTTATGTTCACATGCCAGGAATCTAACGAACTCGTACTGGAGCATATTAGTGTCCTGATACTCATCTACCATAACGTAGTGGAATCTGTTCTGGTACTTAAGGAGCACGCTCTCGTCAGCTTCAAAAAGTCTTACCGCGTTAAGAAGCAGATCGTCGAAGTCCATGGCATTGTTCTTCATGAGTGCATCCTGATACTTAGTGTACACTTCATAAATCTTGTCGTTCTTGAAATCGCTGCCATATTCTCTAATGAAACCCTTAGGTGTCAGTTTCTTCTCCTTGCACTTACTGATAACGCCCAGGAACATGTTCACAGGGAACTTCTTGGTGTCAAGATTAAGCTCCTTGAGAATGCTCTTAATGAGAGTCTTCTGGTCAGTAGGATCATATACTGTGAAGTCTGTACTATAGCCCAGAACGTCCGCGTGACTTCTGAGTATTCTAAGGCAGGCAGAATGGAATGTGAGAATCCACATGCTAAGACCTGTACCTACCAGGTCTTCAACTCTCTCACGCATTTCCTTAGCAGCCTTGTTAGTGAAAGTCACAGCCAGAATGTTATATGGGCTGATCATCTCTTCTTCTATCATATAAGCGATGCGGTGTGTCATTGTGCTTGTCTTGCCACTTCCTGCTCCCGCCAGGATAAGCAGAGGACCGTCAATGTACATAGCCGCTTCACGCTGTTTGTCATTTAAGTTCTCTAATAACTTGCTCATTATTCTCCTTCTCTAGAAGATAATCAGATTCTGAAGCAGGTTGAAGCAGAAGCTAACTGCTGGTGACAGAATCATATCTGTAATATCGAATAAAATGAGTGCCAGCAGAATAAGGTTGCCGTACTTATAAATATTCCAATAAAGTTCTGTAGTCTTCAGATTAAAGAGCTCTCCTACGATTGAGAAACCATCAAGTGGTGGACATGGAATAAGGTTGAAGATCATGAGCACCAGATTGATGAAGATAACATTGATAATCATCTGCCATACGATATTGCCCATGCCAACGCTGAGAATATTAGGACCAGCTGCCATGTATATACCCTTAGCGATGAATGCGAAGATAATTGCAATGAGAAGATTCATTGCAACGCCCGCTACCGAAACGAGGAGTTCATCTCTTCTTCTATTCTTGAAATTCCAAGGATTAATCTCTACAGGCTGTCCCCATCCGAAACCGCACAGAAGCAGTGCTGCGAAACCAAGCCAGTCAATGTGCGCAACCGGATTGATAGTTACTCTTCCCTGCATCTTAGGTGTAGGGTCTCCCAGCTTAAATGCAACTATAGCATGCGCATATTCGTGGAATGCCAGGCCGATAATGATGCCAGGCAGCATAAGCAGCTTGAACATAAGCCACTGAGTTGGTGATGAATATGCTCCCGCTCTAAATGAGTTATAAACAAGCAGCACGATAAATACTGCAAGCATTGGGTTTATCTGTCTGTTTCTCAAAATTCTATCCTCCGTATATTAGTTACTAGCCCCCAGGCAGTAAATATTATGCTAAAACTCCATGATAAGTATAGCATAAAAAAAGCGGATGCATATGCATCCGCTTCTAATTTCACAAGAAAAACAAACTATTCTTCAACTACTGTTACGCTCTTCATAACCTGTGGGTCATTTGGCTTATCCATGTGGTTTCTTGGCTGGTTAGCGATAGCATCAACAACTTCAAGACCTTCTGTGATTCTGCCGAATGCTGCGTAGTCGCCATCAAGGTATGGATAGTCAGCGTGCATGATGAAGAACTGTGAACCAGCTGAGTTAGGGTTCATAGCTCTAGCCATTGACATAACGCCTCTCTCGTGCTTCAGGTCGTTTCTGAAACCGTTCTTACCGAATTCGCCTTCGATAGTCCAGCCAGGACCACCTGTTCCGTTGCCCTTAGGGCATCCACCCTGAATCATGAAACCAGGAATAACTCTGTGGAAAATAAGGCCATTGTAGAATCCATCGTTTGCCAGCTTCATGAAGTTTTCTACTGTCTTAGGTGCGATTTCAGGATAAAGTTCACCCTTCATTACATCGCCGTTTGCCATTTCGATTGTTACTTTTACCATGATATTCTCCTTAATTAGATATTATAAAAAGTGTCTACCATCCTTCTCTGCATTAACCTTCTCGATTGCTGCAGCGATAGCTTCTTCTACTGTAAGTTCAGCCTTATCAGCTTCTGATCTAAGCTTATATTCAACCTTACCGTCTACTGCGCCTCTACCAACTGTGATGGCAACAGGAATACCGATAAGATCTGCATCCTTAAACTTAACGCCAGGTCTCTCCTTACGGTCATCGATAAGAACTTCAACGCCAGCCTTCTCAAGTGCATCTGCAATCT
>JAGHTQ010000158.1 GCA_018065295.1 Candidatus Colimonas fimequi
TCCTTAGGAGCCAGAATGTTGTTTGTTGAAAGCATCAGGAATCTAGCTTCTGCCTGTGCTTCTACTGAGAGTGGTACGTGTACCGCCATCTGGTCACCGTCGAAGTCGGCGTTGAATGCTGTACATGCCAGTGGGTGAAGCTTGATAGCCTTACCTTCTACGAGTACAGGTTCGAATGCCTGGATACCCAGTCTATGAAGAGTAGGGGCACGGTTAAGCATTACTGGATGTTCCTTGATTACTTCTTCAAGAACGTCCCATACTTCAGGTCTTACCTTCTCTACCATTCTCTTAGCGCTCTTAATGTTATGAGCATTGCCGTTCTCTACAAGCTTCTTCATGATGAATGGCTTGAACAGTTCCAGAGCCATCTTCTTAGGAAGACCGCACTGATAGAATCTGAGTTCAGGTCCTACTACGATTACTGAACGGCCTGAGTAGTCAACTCTCTTACCCAGCAGGTTCTGTCTGAATCTACCCTGCTTACCCTTGAGCATGTCTGACAGTGACTTGAGCGGTCTTGATCCAGGACCAGTTACTGGTCTGCCTCTTCTACCATTGTCGATCAGTGCGTCAACAGCTTCCTGAAGCATTCTCTTCTCGTTTCTAACGATGATGTCAGGAGCACCCAGTTCAAGGAGTCTCTTAAGTCTGTTGTTTCTGTTGATTACTCTTCTATAAAGGTCATTAAGGTCAGATGTTGCGAATCTGCCGCCATCCAGCTGAACCATAGGTCTAAGATCTGGTGGGATTACTGGAATAACTTCCATTACCATCCACTCAGGTCTGTTGCCTGATGACTTCAGTGCTTCGATAACTTCCAGTCTTCTAACGATTCTGATCTTCTTCTGACCAGTTGCTGTCTTAAGTTTTTCTCTGAGTTCTACGCTCAGTGATTCCAGATCGATGTCAGCCAGGAGCTGTCTAACAGCTTCAGCACCCATGCCAGCCTTGAACTTGAGTGTTGGGTCGTCCTTAGCTTCTCTATACTGGTTTTCGTCGAGAATCTGCTTGTATGCGAATTCTGAGTTACCAGGATCAGTTACGATGAAGTTAGCGAAGTAGAGCACCTTCTCAAGTGTTCTAGGTGAGATGTCCAGTACCAGGCCCATTCTTGATGGGATACCCTTGAAGTACCAGATGTGAGAAACAGGTGTAGCCAGCTCAATGTGGCCCATTCTTTCTCTTCTTACCTTAGCCTTAGTAACTTCAACACCGCACTTATCACATACAATACCCTTGTATCTGATTCTCTTATACTTACCGCAGTGGCACTCCCAGTCCTTAGTAGGTCCGAAGATCTTTTCGCAGAAAAGACCGTCTCTTTCAGGCTTGAGAGTTCTATAGTTTATAGTTTCAGGTTTAGTAACTTCACCATATGACCACTCCAGAATCTTCTCAGTGGATGCCAGGCCAATCTGCAGTGACTCGAAATTATTTAACTCGTAGTTAGTGTTTTCTGTTTCGTTCATTTGTCACTTCCCCTTTCCTATAATTCTTCATCTTCGTCGTCGATAACTTCAACGATTTCGATATCGTCGTCGTCTACGTCAACTACTTCTTCTACGATTTCGTCCAGATCTGCTGGGTTAACAGTTTCTGTTCTTTCATCAGTAGGGATTTCTTCGTTATCTTCAGTCAGAACTCTTACGTCAAGACCTAAGCTCTGCATTTCCTTAATCAGTACCTTGAATGATTCAGGGATACCTGGTTCAGGAATGTTTTCGCCCTTAACGATTGCTTCGTAAGTCTTAACACGACCAACGATATCGTCAGACTTAACTGTAAGGATTTCCTGAAGTGTATATGCTGCACCGTAAGCTTCCAGTGCCCATACTTCCATTTCACCGAATCTCTGACCACCGAACTGAGCCTTACCACCAAGTGGCTGCTGAGTTACCAGTGAGTATGGACCAGTACTTCTTGCGTGAATCTTGTCATCAACCAGGTGATGCAGCTTCAGCATGTACATGTAACCAACTGTAACTGGGTTATCAAAGTATTCACCAGTACGTCCGTCTCTCATGCGCATCTTACCGCTTGCGTCATAGCCCTGTTCCTGGAGCAGTTCGATGATATCCTTCTCTGTTGCACCGTCGAATACAGGAGTTGCGATGTACCAGCCCTTGCTCTTAGCAGCAAGACCAAGATGTACTTCCAGAACCTGACCAACGTTCATACGTGAAGGTACGCCCAGTGGGTTGAGCATTACCTGCAGTGGCTGGCCGTTCTCCATGAATGGCATGTCTTCTTCAGGGAGAATTCTTGAGATTACACCCTTGTTACCATGTCTTCCGGCCATCTTGTCACCGACAGTGATCTTTCTCTTTGTTGCGATGTAGCATCTAACCAGCTTGTTTACTCCTGGTGGGAGTTCGTCGCCGTTTTCTCTTGTAAAGATCTTAACGTCAACTACAATACCAGTTTCTCCGTGAGGAACTCTCAGTGAAGTATCTCTTACTTCTCTAGCCTTCTCACCGAAGATTGCTCTAAGCAGTCTTTCTTCTGCTGTCAGTTCAGTTTCACCCTTAGGTGTTACCTTACCAACCAGGATGTCATTAGCGTTAACTTCTGCACCCTTTCTGATGATACCTTCTTCATCCAGATCCTTGAGAGCTTCTTCACCAACGTTAGGAATATCTCTAGTGATTTCTTCTGGTCCAAGCTTAGTATCTCTAGCTTCTGCTTCGTATTTCTCGATATGGATTGATGTGAGTACATCTTCCATGATCAGTCTTTCGTTAAGGATGATAGCGTCTTCGTAGTTGTAACCTTCCCAAGTCATGAAGCCGATGAGCAGGTTCTTACCAAGAGCAACTTCACCGTTATCTGTTGAAGGACCGTCAGCCAGAACTTCGCCAGCATCAACGTGTTCGCCGTTGAATACGATAGGTCTCTGGTTGATGCAAGTACCCTGGTTAGAACGCTTGAACTTGAGCAGTCTATATTCGTCCTTACCTTCGCCGTCGTCTCTGAGAACAACGATCTTGTCTGCATCTACGAAGTCGATAGTACCAGCGTGCTTAGCAACCTGTACTACGCCTGAGTCCTTAGCAGCTCTATGTTCCATACCTGTACCTACCATAGGAGCTTCTGTTACCAGAAGAGGTACTGCCTGACGCTGCATGTTTGAACCCATCAGAGCTCTGTTGGCGTCGTCGTTTTCAAGGAATGGAATCATAGCTGTAGCAACTCATTCTACCTGCTTAGGTGATACGTCCATGTAATCAAACATGCTTCTCTCATATTCCTGTGTCTCTTCACGATAACGACCAGATACGTTCTTACGAACGAAATGTCCATCTGCATCAAGCTGCTCATTCGCCTGAGCTACATGGTAATTATCTTCCTCGTCAGCTGTCATATATACAACAGTGTCTGTTACACGAGGATTCTTTGGATCAGACTTGTCGATCTTACGGTAAGGTGCCTCAACAAATCCGTATTCATTGATCTTAGCATAACATGCAAGAGAGTTGATCAGACCGATGTTTGGTCCCTCAGGTGTCTCGATAGGACACATTCTTCCGTAGTGAGAATAGTGAACGTCTCGAACCTCGAATCTGGCTCTTTCTCTTGAAAGACCACCAGGTCCAAGTGCTGAAAGACGTCTCTTATGAGTTAACTCACCAAGAGGGTTGTTCTGATCCATGAACTGTGAAAGCTGGGAAGAACCGAAGAACTCTTTAACAGCTGCAGTTACTGGCTTGATATTGATCAGGGACTGTGGAGAAACTCCCGCAAGGTCCTGAGTTGTCATTCTTTCACGAACCACTCTCTCAAGTCTTGAAAGACCGATTCTGTACTGGTTCTGAAGAAGTTCGCCTACGGCACGGATACGTCTGTTTCCAAGGTGGTCGATATCATCCTTGTTGCCCATGCTGTATTCAAGATGCATGTTATAGTTAATAGAAGCAAAAATGTCTTCTTTAGTGATGTGCTTTGGAACGAGCTCATGGATATTTGTCTTAATAAGTTCCTTGAGTTCTTCAACATCACCCTCAGATCTCTCGATCAGTTCAGCAAGTACCGGATAGTATACGAGTTCTTTTACACCAACCTCTGCCGGATCGATATCAACAACTTCGTCAAGCTTCACAGCAAGGTTAGAGAGAACTTTGATTGGACGTTCTGTCTCTTCTCTTGTGATGAAGATGTATGGAACTGCTGCATTCTGGATCTTGTCAGCGAGTTCACGGTCAAGTGTTGTGCCTGCATCAGCAATGATCTCACCTGTTAGTGGGCTTACAACATCCTCAGCGAGAACCTGTCCACATACGCGGTGTTTAAGAAGAAGTTTCTTATTGAATTTGTAACGTCCAACCTTAGCAAGGTCGTAACGTCTTGGATCGAAGAACATTCCATT
>JAGHTQ010000046.1 GCA_018065295.1 Candidatus Colimonas fimequi
GTATTATATTAATAGTCAAATAGTTAGTATAGTACCTGATATACAGGGGGTAAGAATTATGAAATGGACATGCTCAGTTTGCGGATATACTCACGAAGGACCAGAGGCACCAGAGAAGTGCCCACAGTGCGGAGTTCCAGCAAGCAAGTTTAATCAGGTAGAAGAAGGCGAAAGAGAATGGGCTGCAGAGCACATCGTAGGCGTTGCTAAGGGCGTTGACGAAGAGATCATTCAGGGTCTCAGAGACAACTTCGCAGGCGAATGCACAGAAGTTGGTATGTACCTGGCTATGGCAAGAGTTGCACACAGAGAAGGTTATCCAGAAATCGGTCTTTACTGGGAGAAGGCAGCTTACGAAGAAGCTGAACACGCAGCTAAGTTCGCAGAACTTCTTGGCGAAGTAGTTAGCGACTCAACTAAGAAGAATCTGGAAATGAGAGTTGACGCTGAATGGGGCGCAACAGCTGGTAAGACTGAACTGGCAGCTAAGGCTAAGGAACTTGGCCTTGACGCTATCCACGACACAGTTCACGAAATGGCTAGAGACGAAGCTAGACACGGCAAGGCACTTGCTGGTCTGCTCGCAAGATACTTTGGTTAATAACAAAATTAAGAGGAGTCAATTGACTCCTCTTTTTTATTGCTTCTTTATGCAAAAAAGTCCCGCGACTCTATCAGCCGCTAGTTGGAATGAATTTTCTGATTGCGTTAGCAACGTTACTGATAGGCATTGTCTGAAGTATTACTCTTCCCGGACCTCTAACAACTGTATTGAAGAGACCTTCGCCGCCAAGAAGCATGTTCTTAGCGCCCTTAACAGTAACGATATCCATTGAGCAAGTTGCATCCATTGCTGCCAGGTATCCAGTATCGATGATGATTTCCTGACCTGCGCCCAGGTTATATTCAACAGTGCTACCGTCAATTTCAATAAAAGCAGTACCGTGACCATCAAGTTTCTGCATGATGAAACCTTCACCACCGAACAGGCCAGCACCCAGCTTCTTCTTGAAGAATATGCTCAGGTTAACTGTTTCTTCTGCTGCCAGGAATGCACTCTTCTGAACGATCATTGGCTTATCAGGAGTAATTGGAATTGCTCTTATTTCCCCAGGGAATGATGATGCGAAAGCGATCAGGCCTTCTCCACCAATAGCAGTATATCTGTTCTGGAATAAAGTATCACCTGATACAGCTCTACCAAGCATCTTACCGAAGCCGCCGTTTGAAGTAGTCTCCATCTTCATGTTAGGACTCATCCATGCCATAGCGCCAGACTCTGAGATTAATGTTTCATTTGGTTCAACATTAACGATAACAACCGGCAGATTGCCGCCTTTAATTTCAAAATTTCTCATTTGGTTTACACCTCCTAATACTGTAATTATATACCAAACTCAATTCCTGCTCAACATTTGCCTGTTTTAGGGTATAATGTTCATATCAAAAGGAAAATATGGAGAACATTATGGACAAGAATATCGACTACTTATTTGATTTCGAAACATATCAGAAGAACAATCCATTCATGTACCACAACCACATCGAACAGGTTGAGGTTTCTCAGGATCACTGCCGCGTTAAGGTAACACTTCAGCCAGAGTCAATGAACTTAAACGGCTACGTTCACGGCGGTCTTATCTACTCAATGGCAGACGTTGTTTGTGGTATTCATTCTCGCACTGACGGGTGCAGATATGTGACTCAGAGCAGCCACATTAACTTCCTGCGTAACACTCAGAGCGGCGAAATCTTCTGTGATACAGAAATCGTTAAGAGAGGTAGAACCCTTGTTATCATCCACTTCCAGGTTACTGACGATAAAGGTAAGTTAATGGCTGACGGAGTAATGGATTATATCAAGGTTGAGGGTTAAGAGATTTGTAAGATTTATAAGGAGAGCACAATGGTTAATTCCACAACACGCGCATTCGGAAGCCCTTTCCGTTACATTCAGGGTCCAGACGAATTCAATAATCTGGCTGAATACGCATCACAGTATGGCACTAAATTATTCGTTCTCATCGACGGATTCCTCTTTGATGAGCTGAGCGCTAGACTTGCAGATATCTTCGCTGACAGCGACTGTCAGGTGGTTTGTGAGACCTTTGGTGGCGAATGCTCCGAGGCGGAAGTGCAGCGAGTTACTTCACTTGTTCGCAGCGCTGGCGCGAACATTATCGCAGGAGTTGGTGGCGGTAAGACTTTGGATACTGCTAAACTGGTAGCTGCTAACGAGAGCATGCCTACTTTCATCCTGCCAACGTCCGCATCAACAGATGCTCCGACTAGTTCCCTCTCTGTTGTTTATAACGAGAAGGGCGAGCATCTTTATAGCAAAAGTCACAAGCGTGGCTCCGACCTGATTCTCGTTGACACTAAGATTATCGCTAAGGCTCCAGTTCGCCTCTTTGCTGCTGGCATCGGCGATGCACTTTCAACATATTACGAAGCACGTGCTAACGCTCAGTCTGACACTGCCAATTATATTGGCAAAGGCTACCGCCGCACACTTGCAGCTATGGCTATCGCTGAGAAATGCCGCGACATCCTTTTTGAAAACGGCGTTCGTGCAGTTAACGACATCAAGGCGGGAGCACTGACTGAAGCAGTTGAGAACGTTATCGAAGCTAACATTCTTCTCAGCGGTCTGGGATTTGAGAACACTGGCTGCGCGGGAGCACATTCAGTTCACACAGGCATTCACGAAATTCCTGGAACTAACAAGTACTTCCACGGCGAAATGGTAGCATTCGGCATCGTATTCCAGCTGGTTCTGGAGAATGACAGAGAAGATGAACTCGATGAAGTTCTGGATCTTCTCACAACAGTAGGTCTTCCTGTAACACTTAAGCAGATTGGTGTTGATCCTACACCAGAAAACATCGCAATCATCGCAGATCGTATTTGCGACGGCAACTCAGGTGTTGAGGCAGAGCCATTCCTGATTAACTACGATACAGTATATAACGCACTTATTTCGGCTGATGCAATTGGCCGTGAATGGTTAGGAGAGGAATAATATGAATTTACAAGAAGGTATGCTCACAAGACATTCAGTCCGTGGTTTTAAGGATACTCCAGTTTCAAAAGAGCTCCTTATAGATGTTCTGAGACTGGGTACTACAGCTGTAAGCGCTCTTAATTCACAGCCATGGGAGTTTGTCGTTTTAACAGGCGAACTTAAAGACAAAATTGCTAATGCTAACGTGGAATGCTTCATGTCCGGAGCAGAAGAAGACTTACAGGACCCTGTATTAACAGGCCGCCAGCGCCAGGGAATGGTAGGAGTTGGCAAGCAGCTTCTCACTGCTATGGATATCAAGAGAGAAGACAAAGAAGGAAGAATCTGGTGGTCCCAGCGTGGATATAAATTCTTCGATGCTCCTGCAGTAATCCTCATTTGCATGGATAAGGCATGCGACGAAGTATATCACCGCATTGATATCGGCGCTTTATGCCAGAATATCGCACTGGCTGCCCATTCATATGGACTTGGCACATGCGTTGAGTTACAGGCAGTAAGCTACCAGAAGGGCGTAAGAGAATACTTGCCGCAGCATGCAGACAAGAACTTCATTATCGGTATCGCCATCGGCTATCCCGACGAGAACTTCCCTGCTAACAGCGTAGTTAGCGCACGCGACGACGTTGAAGAGCTGACAACCTGGTACGGATTTGACGAATAAAATTTAACAAAAAAGAGCGGTTCATCTGAACCGCTCTTTTATTATGCTTTTTGTCGTGCCAAAGGTCAAACTACTTGTTTGCTTCGTATTCCTTCAGGAATTCAACCAGTGCTTCAACGCCTTCGCGAGGCATTGAGTTGTAGATTGAAGCTCTAAGACCGCCAACTGATCTGTGACCCTTAAGGTTATCCATACCAGCTGCCTTAGTTGCTGCTACTACTGCAGCATCTTCTTCGTCTGAACCAGTTACGAATGGAACGTTCATGAGTGATCTGTCTTCCGCTGCAACTGTTCCCTTGAACATTTCGCTGCTGTCAAGGAAGTCGTACAGAACCTTAGCCTTTGCTTCGTTCTTAGCAGCTACGGCTTCGAGACCGCCCTGTTCCAGGAGGTACTTGAATACCTTACCACAGCAGTATATAGCCCATGTGTTAGGTGTGTTGTACATTGAATCCTTATCAGCATGAATCTTATAGCTCATGTATGTTGGGCAGAATGCAGGAACATCGTCAGTCAGCAGATCTTCTCTGATGATAACAACAGCCATACCTGCAGGGCCTACGTTCTTCTGTACGCCAGCCCAAATAAGACCATAGTCTTCTACATTGCAAGGTTTTGTAAGGAACATTGATGACTGGTCTGATACCAGAATCTTGCCCTTAGTGTCAGGAAGCTTGTTGAATGTAGTACCGTGGATTGTTTCGTTTTCGCAAATGTAAACATAATCAGCATTTTCAGGAATGTCCAGAGCGCTGC
>JAGHTQ010000071.1 GCA_018065295.1 Candidatus Colimonas fimequi
GAACCTGGATTCACTTACGACGGTACAAACTACACAGCAACAGTTACTGTTGTTAATGACAATGGTCAGCTGAAGGTTGATAACGTAGAATATGTTGATGACGCTGATAAGACAGCATCAAGCATTACATTCACTAATGAATATATACCTGAGGCAGCATTTAAGCAGCTCTTCGCAGAGAAGACTCTGATCAATGAAACTACTCGCGAAGAAATGTACGTAGAACCTGGATACTTCACATTCGAACTTACTGAAGTTAATGAAGATGGTCAGGCAATCGGCAGTGCACAGACAAAGCATAATACCGACGGTGGCGTTGTTGCATTCGATGAAATCAGATACACAAGAGCAGATGCAGGTGTTCACCACTATCAGATTAAGGAAACAAACTTCCGTGAATGGGAACCTGGCGATGGCTACTTAGCATTCTCACACGTTAAGTATGATGAAACAATTCACAATATCACAGTTACTGTAACTGATAACAAGGAAACAGGAACACTTGATGTAAGCGAAACAAGAGAAGATGCAACTAAGTATGTAGAAGGTAGGTATCAGTTCACAAACTACTATTCAGAACGTCCACATGATCCAAGAGGTCAGACTGTTCTGGTAGGTCACAAGAACTTCGAGAACGGTAGCCTTGAAGATGTTAAGTTCCACTTCAGTCTTTCAGAAATTAATGACGATGGAACTGAACGTCTCATTGGTGAAGAAGTAACTAATAACCAGGGCGACTTCGATTTTACAGTTGCTTATAGCGATGAGAAGGACGCTCGTGATGAACCACATCATCTGGTTCTTAGAGAAGTAGTTACTGATGAAGATGAAACTATCGACTACGATAGAGAAGAACGTAAGATTGAAGTACTTGTAACACGTGTATCACCAACAGAACTGAAGGTTGAAGACATCACTGCAGGTGAAAATCCTACTTACGAATTCACAAACTACAAGATGATTCCAACTGACTTCACTCCAGAAGGTTTCAAGTTCATGGATCTGAGAGGTGTTAAGGCAGACGAATTCGAATTCGCAATCGTTGAGAAGACTGGCACAGGCGTTAAGCCAGTAGCTGGAAACGAAAATCCTGTTCCATGTGATGCTAGAGGCGAATTCAAGTTCAACAAGATTGAATATACTAAGACAACTGACGCTGGTACACATGTATACCAGATCAAGGAAGTTCCTGGTAAGAACAAACTCATCGGATACGATGACAGCATGATCGAAGTAACTGTTAACGTTGTAAACGATGGTAAGGGTCACCTCCTCATGGATGGCGAACCAACATACAAGAGAATCGCTAATGACGGAACAGAAACTGCTTTAGGTGAAATCACATTCGAAAATGAGATGAACCCACTCAACATCGAAGTTGGCCTGAAGGCATACAAGGAACTCTGGTACAGACCTGATGAAACAAATCCAGAAGCTGATCAGAGAATTGAGAAGCTCAACGCTGGTGAATTCACATTCGCAGTACTGAATGACGAACAGATTAAGTTCGAAGCTGTTGATGGAGAAGGCGAAGACCCAGAGCAGCAGCCTCTGCAGGATGTACTGTTCTACGGTACAAACGATGAGGACGGTCAGGTTACATTTGACGATACTCTCAAGTACAGCAAGGCTGATATCGGCAAGACATTCGATTACAAGGTTGTTGAAGTTAAGGGTAATGATGAGCACGTAACATATGATGAAACAGTATTCAAGATTAGAGTAGCTGTATCATATGATGCAGACACAGATAGACTGGTTGCTCAGGTATTCGACGAAAACAACAACCCACTGGAAGCAACTGTAACTGATACAGATGGTGTAGTATATGAACCTACAGCTGATGAATTCGCTAAACTGGTATTTGATAACACATATACACCAGACTCAATTGGCGCTGGAATCGAAGCTGATAAGAAGCTCATTGGTAAGAAGCTGAAGGCTGGCGAATTCACATTCCAGCTTCTCGACACAAACACAAGAGAAGTAATTGGTACAACAACTAATGATGCAGACGGTTATATCATATTCCCATTCGCAGATGATTACTTCAAGAAGGTTGGTACTTATGAGTACACAATCGTTGAAGTGAAGGGTAACGACAAGAACGTTACATACGACGACAAGGAATACAGAGTAGCAGTAGAAGTAACATTCGATGCTAACAGACAGCTTGTTGCAAACGTTAAGTATCTGGACGGTAAGGCAGTATTTAAGAATAAGTACAGATCACCTAAGACTGGTGACAACATGCCAATCCTCCCACTTATCGGTATGATGATCGCATCACTGCTGGGAATCGGTGGAGTAACATTCACTAGAAGAAGAAAGGATGCATAATTAGATGCCTATAGGGCGGCTCGTAAGAGCCGCTCTTTTTTTACCCTTGATACTTTGCGTGGCAGGGGGTATACTTGATGTAGCTTAATATGACCAGGGGAGCTCCGGGGAGGAGCTGAGAGTAAGGTGAGGCCTTAGACCCTTTTAACCTGTTGGATAATGCCAGTGTAGGAAGCGTCAAGTGACCAATGAATTGACTAATGCGTCTGCTCTGGCGGGCGCATTTTTATTTTGGAATTCGCGTGTTCCAGTCCTTTTGGTCTGGAATCGCTCCAAGTGACAGCCGATAGATGTTCATATTAAGACACTAGTAAGAAAGGAGAAATTCAAATGAACGCAAGTGTTGCAATTCAGGTTCTGCCAACTGTAACAGACGATAACGAGGTAATCCGCATCGTTGATGAAGTTATCGCTTATATTAAGTCAACTGGACTTAATTGTTATGTTGGACCGTTCGAAACAACTATCGAAGGTGATTATGACGAACTTATGGACATCGTTAAGGAATGTCAGCATGTAGCAGCAAGAGCAGGTGCACCTGCTATGGCATGCTATGTTAAGATCGCATATAAACCAGAAGGAGATGTACTCACTATTGAAAAGAAAGTCACAAAACATCACGAATAAACTGCCTGCAGCAATAGCGCTTCTTGCTATTCTGGTATTTTGGCAGCTGGCTGCAATGAGTGGCATCGTGCCACATTATATGCTTCCATCACCTGTGGCTGTGTTTGGGGCATTCGTAGCCAACTTCTCAAACATCATGGCCAACTCCGTGTTCACTTTGCAGGAAACATTCTTCGGACTGCTCCTGGGAATTCTGCTGTCCTTCATCACAGCGACTGTAATGGACAGATTCGACATTTTGAACAAAGCGTTTTCGCCACTGATTATAATCACACAGACAATTCCGACCATCGCTATCGCGCCGATTCTGGTTCTTTGGTTCGGCTACGGCATGGCGCCAAAGATTGTCCTGGTTATTCTCACAACATACTTCCCGATTACTATCGGGCTTCTTGGCGGATACAAGAGTGTTGATCAGGAGTCAATCGACCTGATGCGTGCTATGGGCGCAAGCAGAGTTGATATCTTCAGACATCTTAAATTCCCTCAGGCACTGCCTCAGTTCTTCTCAGGACTTAAGGTTGCTGCATCATATGCAGTAGTAGGCGCAGTAGTTGCTGAATGGCTTGGCGGATTTAGCGGTCTGGGCGTTATGATGACAAGAATGCAGAAGGCTTATGCATTTGATGCAATGTTCGCGATAATTATCTTTATCGTTGTGATTAGCTTGTTGCTTCTGCTGCTGGTTCACGTAGTCAGCAGAGCAGTAATGCCATGGCAGCAGGCTAGAATTATAGAAAGAGAGAAATAGAATGAAGAATTTATATAAGAGAATCCTGGTTGCTGTTCTCGCATTAGTATTAGCATTCGCTATGACTGCATGCGGCGGCAATGGCGATTCAGAAGAAAGCGCAGAGCTGACACCTATTACATTCGCACTGGACTGGACACCTAACACAAACCACACAGGTGTTTATGTGGCAGCAGCTAACGGATACTTCGAAGAAGCAGGTCTTGATGTTACAATCGTTCAGCCTGCAGAATACACATGCAATCAGATGGTATCAGCAAACCAGGCACAGTTTGGTGTTGGTTATCAGGACACAATGGCTGGAGCACTGGTTGCTGAAGATAGCAGCAATATCACAGCAATCGGCGCAGTTATTCAGCACAACACATCAGGTATCATGTCAAGAAAGGGCGACGGTATCGATAGCCCTAAGGGTCTGACAGGCAAGACTTACTCAGCTTGGGACCTTCCAATGGAGCAGGCAATGCTCAAGCAGCTTATCAATGATGATGGCGGTAACTTCGACGAAATGCAGCAGATTCCTAACAACATTACAGACGAACCTGCTGCACTGGCTGCTAACCAGACAGATGCAATCTGGGTATACGAAGGTTGGGGTAAGGTAAACGCTGCAGTTGAAGGCGTTGATGTAGACTACTTCGATTTCGCTAAGATGGATGATACATTTGACTACTATTCACCAGTAATCATCGCTAATAACGATCTGCTGGCTGAACAGCCAGAAGTAGCTAAGGCATTCATGGCTGCAGTAGCTAAGGGTTATGAATTCGCAGCTTCAAATCCAGAAGAAGCAGCACAGATGCTTATCGATGGTGATGAGACAGGTTCACTTGCTAACTCAGAAGAACTGGTTAAGCAGAGTCAGGCATTCCTGGCTGACAAGTACATTGCAGACGCTGAGAAGTGGGGCGTAATCGACCCAGCTAGATGGAACAAGTTCTATCAGTGGCTCTATGACAATGAACTTACAGAAGTTAACTTAGTAGATAAGGGATTCACAAACGATTATCTGCCAGAATAATAGGGGACGAAATGTCGTTAATAAGAACAGAGAATATAACAAAATCCTATTCAGATAAAACTGTAATAGAAGACATAAATATCCATGTAGACAAGGGTGAAATCGTATCACTTCTGGGCGTAAGTGGTTCTGGTAAGACTACGCTTTTTCACGTCATTGCAGGCCTTTCTAAGCCCGATAGCGGCTGCGTACTGCTGGGCGACGAAGATGTAACTAATAAGCCGGGTAAAATCGCTTATATGCTTCAGAAGGACCTTCTCATGCAGCATAAGAAGGTTATCGATAACGTATCACTTCCACTTGTACTTGGGGGAATGAGTAAGGCTGAGGCACGTGCTAAGGCGGATCCTCTCTTCGCTGAATTCGGCATCGACGGATCACAGATGAAGTACCCAAGCCAGCTTAGCGGCGGCATGAGACAGCGCGCAGCGCTCCTTAGAACGTATCTGGCTTCTAACGGGACTGCTTTGCTTGATGAGCCATTCAGTGCACTGGATACTATCACTAAGTCAAGTATCCACAAGTGGTATCTGGATATCATGGAGAAGATTCAGCTGGCGACTCTCTTCGTCACTCACGACATCGATGAGGCCATTCTCCTCTCTGATAGAATCTACATTCTTCAGGGACAGCCTGGCAAGATTGGTGAGGAGATTGTAATTAAGGAGAAGAAGCCAAGAGCAGAGGATTTCTCACTGTCTTCAGAATTTCTGGAATACAAGAAACGCATCATGAGCATGCTATAACAGTAACAATAAGCCGCAGCTGATATAGGCCTGCGGCTTTTACTTTTATCTTGTGGCGTCTAATGTTAAAATATATGTGTATGATAAGGCTTTTTCTGGAGTAAATAGGAGAGTTGATATGAGTTATAGAGAGTTTGTTGATCAGCTTAAGTTAGAAGGAAACGTTATAGCAACAACAAGAGTCGATGCTAAGGATTATAAGTGCGACGACCTGTTCGGTTGTGTATATAAGGTATTCCCACAGGTTCTGGCAGGACGTACAGTAGTTCTCAAGAAGGGTTCATGCAGCTGCGGTGGCTTCGATCACAACAGTGGTCTTGATGATAATCAGCCATGCATTCCTGGTGGATTCGGAATCTTCCTTTCACATGGTTCAGACCAGAGATGGACACCTCCAGGTGAGAAGTTCAAGTGCGATCCAGCAACAGGCGAGGCCCTCTTCGCAAGTCTTCCTAAGAACGTTATGGATGGTCATGACGCACTCAAGTTCGATGCATACGAAGAAGGTATGGACTGCGATATCGTAACAGTATTTTGCAATGCAGACCAGCTTGGCTGCCTCTTTAACCTTCACGGCTACAACCGTGGCAACTATGATTCAATCATCGCTACAACTGCTTCAGGCTGCGCATCAATGATCAGAGTAGCTCTGGCAGAAATCGGCAAAGAGAATTCACGCTGCGTTATTACAGCAACTGACCTGGCACAGCGCCATCTGGTAGACGCAGATAAGATCGCAGTATCATTTACAAAGGACGACTTTGACTACATGATGAGCGTAACTGGAGAATGCTTCTTCCACGCCAAGGTGTTCGAGAA